>DASYXZ010000223.1:0-19524 GCA_035934315.1 Terriglobia bacterium
GGCGCGGATGGCAGCATCCTGATAGTAACGGCGCGTAGCTTCTCCTCCCGGATAGCGGGAGAGCATTGGGGCGGCGGCTGGGTCCTCAAGCGAGAATCCGACCGTGCCTTCGTATCGCGCCCGCAGATCGGCGGGAGTCGGGAAATCTGAAAGCGGACGCGGCATGGAGGTTATGCCGGTGGTGCGGTCGAATTCGACAAAGAGATGGCCGTTGGTGGAATAGACGAAAGCGACGTTTAGCCGCCTGCACGCCGCGTATTGTTTCGCCTGCTCAAGGCCGTGGGGCGGCGGCAGATTTTCGGCCTTGGCCTCAATGAGCGCCAGGGCGACAGGCTGGGTTTGCGGATTCACCTTGACCCGCAAGGTGTAATCTACTCGCCCCTTCGCTTGCTTGCGTGGCTTGCCGTCGATGATCTCAATGGCCCCGGCGGTTTCCTCGCGGCGAATCAGGTCTTCCGTCCAACCACGAGCGTGAATCGCCGGGTCAATCAGCTTGGCGCGAGTGTCAGATTCGTTCAGGCCCATTTCTGATTTGAGTCCGAATATTGCCTTTGTACTGCGAACGCTGGCGCAGATTATCTCACGATCAGTAACCACATTGAGCCTGAATATTATAGAGGTACGCGCCGATGAGAAATTAGCCGAACGTGCGTGCGAAGCTCCGCACGATGGTCAAACGCATCCTGCGCCAATATGGCTACCCGCCCGATAAACAAGAAAAGGCAACGCAAACCGTCTTGGAACAGGCCGAGTTGCTTTGCAAGGATTTGGCGGCGTAGTGCAGCGACACAAGGGTTTCCGTAGGCATCGGAGAAAAGGAGCTATGTGTTTTATCGCCGGCTGGAACCAATGGTAAGGCGTGCTGGCACGCAGGGGTCCGCGAGAGTAGTGCCGAAGAATTTCGTATCCGGCATTCCCGTGAATGAGAAGGATATTAAAGGCGTGCGGAAATTCGAGAACTCGATGCTTAACGTCATTTAAAAGTATGTTAGGTTGGAGGCCTCTGGACATCAACGGGGAACGACTCGGACTTCGGAAGAAGTCGCGACATTATTCGGGCTTGGGACTCATTGGCGGGTTTTTGGATTTCGAACGTAAGAAAACCGTAACAGAACTCAATTCGATCGTATGCAACTGCAAGAAAATGGGTTCTATTTATGTGCGAAAGCAGATTCCCAGAATTCCTGTAATGCTATGAAAAGGATGGCAAAAGATGTAAGCCATAGGAGAGAATCGGTCTGCCTCTTAATCAGTAGGTTGAGGGTTCGATTCCCCCACGGCTCACCATCATCGTATATGGATCACGTGTATATTCTTCGCAGCCGATTCTCTGGACAATCTTACGTGGGCTCCACAGGAGACTTGGAGCGCCGGTTGGGCGAGCATCAGGCCGACAAGGCTGTGGCTAAAAAAAATCGGGGGCCGTGGGAGCTGGTTCACTCAGAGGTGTTTCCAGCGCGAAGTGCAGCCCTGCGACGAGAGCGCTACTTCAAGACGGGCAAAGGACGAGAAGAACTCCGATCCCTCGTGAATGTAGCGCGGGTGTCCCCACCCGCGATTCATTTTAATTCCGCGCGTTTTCCGCACTCGGAATTCATCCTTAATCCCTCGGATTTGAAATCGCGGGTGGGGACACCCGCGCTACAATAGCGACAATACCTATCCAAGCACAATGTGGATCTGGTGGGTGGAACCGTCATTCAAGAGGTGAATATCCACCGTGCAAGCGGGTGAATTGACGGCGAGCGATTTCCCGTCGAGGTCCGTTTTAAGGACGCCGCGGGAAACGCCACGCGGATTTTCCACCCTGATTTTATAGATGGCGGAGTGGTAGCGAAAATCGATGGTATAGCGCGGCCAGTTTCTCGGGATACAAGGATCAATGGAAAGGACAGCGCCGCGCAAACGGAATCCGAGTATCCATTCAATGCCTGCCCGATAGGCCCAACCCGCGGAACCCGTGTACCACGTCCAACCGCCGCGGCCAACATGAGGCGGTTCGGCATAGACGTCGCCGGCCACCACGTAAGGCTCCACTTTATAACGCTGCACGCTGGCGCGCGTCCCGGTACGGTTGATGGGATTCAACATTCGGAATAGCTCGCCCGCCCTGTCCCCATCGCCCAATGCCGCGAAGCCCAGCACGGTCCACACGGCAGCATGGGTATATTGGCCGCCATTCTCGCGGATGCCGGGCACATACCCTTTTATGTAACCCGGGTCGAGGGGCGTGTGGTCAAAGGGTGGCGTGAGGAGCAGAATCAATCCCTCGGGCCGGCGCACGAGGTATCTATCCACGGACGCCATGGCGCGCCCCGCCCTGCCAGTATCAGCAGCCCCGGTAATAACTCCCCAGGATTGAGCAATAGAGTCTATACGACATTCAGCATCAGCGGCCGTGCCCAAGGGTGCTCCATTGTCAAAATAAGCGCGGCGGTACCACTCACCGTCCCAGCCTTCGCGTTCAAGCGCGGCTTTAAGAGCGCTCACGTGCACGCGCCAGGTCTCGGCGCGCTTCAGTTCGCCGCGCGCTTCCGCAACTTTGGCAAACTCCCACAGAACGGTGTGTAAAAACCAGGCGAGCCACACGCTCTCTCCCTTGCCCTCCTGCCCCACGCGATTCATGCCGTCATTCCAGTCGCCCGTACCCATCAACGGGAGGCCGTGGACGCCCACCGCCAGGCTGCGGTCCAGCGCGCGGGCGCAATGCTCAAAGAGGGTGGCCTGAGTGTCTGAAACACCGGGCTGGAAGTACGATTCATTTTGTCCCGGGGCCAGCACGTCGCCAGCCAAGAATGGAATTTTCACATCCAGCA
Source organism: Terriglobia bacterium (assembly GCA_035934315.1). Classification (GTDB taxonomy): domain Bacteria; phylum Acidobacteriota; class Terriglobia; order UBA7540; family UBA7540; genus DASYXZ01. The sequence goes on from DASYXZ010000223.1 coordinate 2,817, forward strand.
CAGTTTTGTCACCCGTGACCTCAACAAAATGGACGACGGCGTAGGGTAGCCAGAGAAGATCGTCCGACATGCGGGTGCGCACTCCGCGCCCCGAGGGAGGATGCCACCAGTGCTGGACGTCACCCTCAACAAATTGGCGCGCGGCCGCGCGGCACAGATGTTGGCACGCGACGTCGCGTTGAGCCACGCAAAGCGCCATCACGTCCTGGAGCTGGTCGCGGAAGCCATAGGCCCCGCTCAACTGATAGAACGCGGCGCGCGCCCAGACACGGCAGGCCAGCGTCTGGTAAAGCGCCCAGCGATTCATCAGCAGATCCAGAGCGCGGTCAGGCGTGGATATCTGCACGGTACCCAGAATGTCATCCCATAGTCTGGCAACCTCACGCAAGGTTGCGGCAAGGTCAACGGCTCGATAGCGGAGGATCAATTCCCGAACTTGCTCTTTGCTTTCAGCCTGGCCGAGGAAAAAATCGATCTCTACGCGCGCGCCGGGACGCAACTCCACCGTGGTTTGCAGCGCCGCGCACGGGTCGAGCCCCGCGCCAGTTTTTCCAGAAAGCCGGCGGCCCGGCTCCAGCGCCGCCGGACGCTCCGGCGTGCCGTTGCGGCCCAAAAACTCGGTGCGGTCGCCCGTCCAGGAAGTCTGTTTTCCGGCAAGATCCGCGAAAGCAACACGCCCGCCAAATTCGCCAGTCCACGCATTGCGCGCCAGGAGCGCTCCCGTCTCTGAATCAATCTCCGTAATGATGTACGGCGCGGAGTCGCTCCTTGAACTGCCCAGCACCCATTCGGCGTAAGCGGTCAGCGACAGGCGGCGGGGCCGGCCGGAATTATTCTGCAGGGTTAACCGCGAAATTTTTATCGGGTCCTGCAGTGGTACGAATTGCAACAAGTCAATCAGAATGCCGCGCGAGCCGTGTCGAAAGAGGCTGTAACCCTGGCCGTGATTGGCCGTGTACTGCGCAGTTTCATCCCGAATGGGGAGCGCTGTGGGCGTCCAGACTTCGCCGGTGCTTTCATCGCGAATGTAAATGGCTTCTCCGGCTGGATCGCCAACGGGATCATTGGACCACGGAGTAAGTTGATTTTCGTGGCTATTCACTGACCAGGTGAATCCGGAACCCGATTCGGAAACGAGAAAACCCAGAGCGGGATTGGCGATTACGTTGATCCAGGGCGCGGGCGTGTGCACTCCTTCGCCAAGCACGATCGCGTATTCGCGGCCATTTTCGGCGAAACCACCCAGGCCGTTAAAAAATTCCAGCTCCGGCAGAGGCAGCGCCACGTCCTGGCGTTTTCCCGGACGTAAAGGCGGCGCGGCAAGAGGCGCCATGGATTCGGCGCGTTGCGATCGGATGATTTGTTCGGAAAGTGTGCCGCGGCGGCTAAGGAGCACCGCGCGCGCCACACTTTGCAGAAGGGCGCGCTCCTCGACAGAAATCAAATCAGCGCGGAGCAGGAAAATGCCGCCGCGCGCGCCACCGGCGTCTGGAGAGAGCCGAAGCTGGCTGCCGCGCACCAGAGCTTCCAGCGACTCCTGCAGATCCTGTGAATAAGAAGGCGGCTTCTCATTGAGAATCACCACGTCGGCGGACAAGCCCTTCATGCGCCAATATTCGTGCGCACGCAGTAATTGGCGGATGATTTCCGCATCCTCCACTTCGTCGATTCGCGCCAACACGATGGGGAGGTCGCCGGAAATACCATGCGCCCAGAGCGCGGAGCGATCCAGCGGCGTGCGGCTGAGCATGTCGGACGATGGTCGCAGCGATGCGTCAGAAAAGAGGACGGCGTTGGCCAGCCGCTGGAACAAATGCGCTTCATCTGGACCGATACCCAGATGATGAAGTTGCACTTGCGCCTGCGTCCAAGCCAGAGTGAGAGTGCGTTCAAATGTGCTGGCATCGCGGTATTTATCCGCGAGATCGAGCGCATGCTCGCGGGCCGCAGCGACGATGGTGGAAAAAACAATGCGCGCCGTGGTGCCGGGCGCGATGCGAACCGTGCGGCGCAAGCTCATGGCCGGGTCGAGCACGGAACCGACTGTGTTTGAAAGCGGCCGGCCATCGATAATCGAGACCGGATTGCGAACGTTGTGCCCGCGTCCGAGAAAGCGCGCGCGATCGGTTTCAAATTGCATCTCGTCCACCGTTTCGCCTTCAACCATCATCACGTGTGCGGCCCAGATCTCGGTATCTTTATCGGATTGCTTGCGGCGAGTGGCCAGCAGCGCGCCGACATCCGGGGCGAATTCCGTTTGCACAAACAAATTTGCAAACGCCGGATGCGCCACGTCCGCAGCCTGGGGCGCCAGGGAAATTTCAGCGTAGGAAGTCACTTGGATCTCACGCGTGCGCGTTCCCAGATTGGTGATGGAAACGCGGCGAACTTCAGCGTCATCCTCAGACGATACCACCACCTCCAATGTAGTGGTCAGCGCGCCGTCACGCCGCATAAATTCAGCGCGGTCCTCGGTGAATATCGCTTCATAAGCGTCAGGCTCCACGCCGCTGGGCTGGAATCCCGCTGACCAGATTTGGCCGGAGTGCACATCGCGGAGGAAAATGTACGCGCCCCAGGAGTCGCGTGTGACATCTTCGCGCCAGCGTGTGATGGCAATATCGCGCCAGCGGCTGTAACCGGAGCCCGCCACGGTGAGCATGACGGAATAGCGTCCGTTTGAAAGCAAATGGGTGCGCGGGATCAAATCGTGCGGAGTGGTGAACCGGCGCAGAATGGGCGGAACCAGGTCGCGAACGCGCGTGGAGGCGGACACTTCTTCCGAGCGAGGTCGCGCCACCAAAACGTCACGCGGAGTACGCTCCTGCAGCAACAACTCAGTGGCCTGCACAAGCGGTTCGGCATGGAAGCGGCTCTGCATGGCGCCCTCATTCAAGACGTTGGAAAACGCCACCAGAGACATCCCCAGATGGTGCGCCATGTAAGCGCGCACGACGGCCACGTCTTTGCCCTCAGGCACGCGCGTGCTGGTGTAATCCAGGGCTTCGTAGAAGCCGTACGTTCCTCCGGCTCCGGCCGCCAAAAGACGAACAAAGTTTTTGCTGGCCGCGGCATGGTTGATCATCGCGGCGAGCGCCGTTGCGTAGGGAGCAACCACAACGTCCTGGCTGAGGCCGCGCTTTAGCCCGAGACCCGGCACGCCGAAACTTGAGTATTGATATGTCAGGTCGAGGTCGCGCGCATTGTAGGCTGATTCCGAAACTCCCCAGGGGACGCCGCGCTCCGCTCCGTAGGCGATCTGCCGGCGCACCACCAGCGCATAAGTCTGGCTGAGCAAGCTGCCCGCCGGAGAACGCATCACCAGCACGGGCATGAGGTATTCAAACATCGAGCCTGACCAGGAGATGAGGGCCGTGCCATGGCCCACCGGTGTGAGCGCGCGCCCCAGGCGGAACCAATGCGAGGCCGGAACGTCGCCCTTGGCGATGGCGATAAAACTCGTGAGGCGAGCTTCAGATGCCAGCAGATCATAACAGTTGGGGTCCGGCATCCCCTCGTTGACGCGGTAGCCGATGGAAAAAAGTTTGCGCGTAGGGTCAAACAAAAAGCTGAAGTCCATTGCGTGAAACATGTTCTCAGCCGTTTGCGTGATGGCCGTAAGGCGGCGGATCAGCCCGGCGGCAGAAGTTGATGAATGATTAAGGGCGGCGGTTAAAGCGTCGATTCGCGCCAACGCGTCAACGTTGGGTTGAGGATTGTTCACAACTTGAGTGCGCAGGGTGGCGAGTTCGCGCAAGGCGGCCTCAAACCGTTCTGGGGCTTCCGCGAGTGTCGAAACTGAAAGGAAGTATTGTCCAATCGCCGCCCACTCGGGCGCGTTTTCAAATTGATTTGTCGCCAAACCAGGAACCAGTTTCGAATCTAAACTCAACCATGGGATCAGGAGTTCGGCGTCGCGGGTGTGACTCTGCACGCAGGCGCGCAGGGCGTCGGCCCACACGCGCAGTTCCGAACCGCGAGGTTCTCCAAGCTCCTCTGCCAGAACTTCGGCAATGTCGGCAATCGTTTGCGCGCGCGTCTGCAATTCGACAAATAGGGCTGCCCAACCGGGAGGATCCATGGGCATCATTTCAAGCAATTGGGCGAAAGCGTCAATGGCATGGCTAAGCTGTTTCCGCGTGACAGTCTGCGTGCGGCGCATTTCCACTGTGTGGGTTAGAGCTTCACGGAGGAGCCGCACCGTGTCCTCGATGCCGGCGAGGGTTGGCGCTCCCGTGCACGATTTCTGAATCAAATCACGACACCCATTGGCGAGCGCCAGCAAATGTCCGGCAAGGTTCCCGCTATCCACTGAGGAAACATACCTGGGTTCGAGCGGGTGAAGATCACTTGTGTCATACCAATTAAGGAAGTGGCCGCGAAACAATTCGAGGCTCCCCATGGTCGCCAGCGTCGCCTCCAGCCGCTCCACGGCCTCCAGCGTGCCCAGCCATCCGAAATCACGAGCCGCAAGAATGGACAAAAGATAGAGGCCAATATTGGTGGGTGAAGTCCGATGCGCCACGATGGGCTTGGGAATTTCCTGAAAATTATCGGGAGGTAGAGCGTGTTCACGGGGAGTGACAAAAGTGTCAAAAAAGCGCCAAGTCTGGCGCGCGGCCAATCGGAGAGTTTTGGTATCGGCGGGGGACAGCGGCTCCACACCCAGGGGACGAGGAGGCAGGCTGATCCAGCGTGCGACCGCAGGCGCGGCGGCCCAAAGAAGGATGAAGGGGAGAATAGCAACCCATTCTCCATGAGACCCTCCAAACCCCACGGCAACCAGCGCTGCCAGAGCAAGGAAAATGCCACCCGCCATGCGACGATACATTCCGGACAAATTGAAATCGACCGCATACTTTGCCTGGGCGGCCGTCATCCACTCGAGCAAATTCCGACGGGTTATGAAAAGGCGGCCCAGCGTGCGCACAATCGCGTCAGACATGAGCCATGCCTGATACGCAAGGAACGTGACCGTAAGGCCAAAGTGGGATGCGCCCAGGCTGAGATCGGCGAGAACTGCACGAAAGTGGCTGCGCTTGGAAATTCCGCGCCGGCGCGGGGTGAGCCCGATCAGGAACGGGAGGAGCGCGGGAATTGCAATGGTTGCCAGAATGAATCCGGTCCACACCCAATAAATTGCGACGGGAAGGAGCCACCCCGCCACCAAGCTAAGAAACGCGGCGGGTGCCGAAAGGGTTCGACGCAGATTGTCGAGCATTTTCCAGCGTCCAATCGCAGGAATGGAAACGTAGTGTGACACCCCGGGCGCCTTCGAGCCGCGCCCGAAAATCCAGGGGAGAAGTTGCCAGTCTCCACGTGCCCAGCGATGTTGCCTGGCCGCCGCGGCCTCAAAATGAGCGGGAAACTCTTCAAAGAGTTCGATGTCCGTTGCCAGGGCGACGCGGGCAAAAACACCTTCAAAAAGATCGTGGCTCAACATCGCGTTTTCCGGCGTCTTGCCGGCAAGGGCCGCCTCAAAAGCATCGAGGTCGTAAATTCCCTTGCCCGTGTAGGAACCTTCCTGAAACAAATCCTGATAGATGTCGGAGACCGCTGCTGAATAAGGATCAACGCCGCTGGGGCCGGAAAAGATTCGTTGAAACATGGAGCCTTCATGATCGGCGGGCAGCGAAGGAGTAATACGAGGTTGCACGATGGCATAACCTTCCATCACCCGTCCCGCGCCCTTGCTGTATTTCGGCTGATTGAGGGGATGCGCCATGGTGCCGACCAAGCGACTGGCGGCGCCCCTGGGCATTCGCGTGTCTGCATCAAGCGTGATGACGTAGCGAAACCCCTGCAGGTCTTTCACGCCGCGCCCCCCAAGCGGCAGGAAAGTGGTGTTGGTTGCACCGCGCAGCAGTTGGTTCAACTCATGCAGCTTGCCGCGCTTGCGCTCCCATCCCATCCATTTACCCTGGCTTACATTCAACGTGCGCTTGCGATGAAAAATGAAAAATCGATCTCCGCCGCCGGGCGCCGGACCGTAGCGTTTGTTAAGTCGCGCGATGCCATCCACTGCGACAGCCAGCAGTTCGTCGTCACCAGGGAGAGTTTCACTCGGCGCATCCATCCAGTCCGAGAGCAGCGCAAAACGCAAGTCTCCATCAGGATTTGCCAGGAAGTGGACTTCCAGCCGCTCAACCTGTTCCTCAATTTCGCGCGGCTTGATCAAAAGCGTGGGTACCACGATGATGGTTCGTGACTGATCCGGCACGCCATCTTTAAATTCCAGTCGCGGCAAGGTTCGCGGGCCGAGCAATTCTGTTACCACTCGATTGATGAGCGCAATGGCCAGATCTGACGCGGGCACTGCGGCGAGAAGTCCGAGCAGCACAAGGCACTTGAGGGTGGCGCCAGCGTAGCGGGCATCCTCCAGCGGTAGCGCAAGAATCATGGCCGTGACAACAGCGATGGTGCCCAGGTACCCGGGCACCGCGGCTGACACATACCATCGCATCAGCCGGCGTTCCAGAGGCAGGCGGAATCCGAGCTCACGCTCAAAGGCCGGGCGTCCGCGTGAGATCAAGTAGTAACCCGGGTCCATCGTCGGGTCCTGGTGAGGTTGCCCGTCGTTCCGCGCATCAACACGCGCCTTCCTGGCTTTCTGCACGGCACATTTAGCCACTTCAATTTCCGAGTAACGCGAGCCTCGCGAGAGTTCCTCAACCGCATGGCGGTACTTGTCGCGGGTGCTAAAGTCCATTGCCCCAAAGTCGCTGCCGGCGCGGAGAATTTCATCCACCAGGCTGACACTCTCAACAAAATCCTGCCAGTCAAATGCCGACGTCAGGCGCATGCTGGTGATGACGTTGCGCACCGTGACGCCCATCGCAGCTTGCTCCTGATGTACGGCGCGGACAATTTCATCCGCGGTGGTTCCCTGCTTGGCCAGGCGTTGATCGAGCCACACCAGCACCGGGGCCACCTTGGGGTCCAAATCACGCAACCGCTGGACGAGTTGCACCGCAAAGGGCGTGGCCAGAGGGGTCTTTTCAAAACGGCGAAGAGCGGTCGCCGGGGCCACCGGCGTCTGGCCGCCCGCGCCCAGCAGACTGTCAGCCAGGATGTCAGCTTCATGACGTGCGGTGCGGCTCTGTACGATCCGCTCCGCCAGCCGGCGCAGATTCTCCACCATCACCACGCGCAGCGTGATGGCGACCGCCCACATTTCACCCATGGTGAGGGGTTGTACGCGCTGGTAGGCCGTCACAAAACGGCGAAGCACTTCCGGGTCAAACCGGCTGTCAGTGTGGGCCACGAACGCCCAAGCCACTCCCAACACGCGCGGGTAGCCTTGCAAGGGGCCTGAGGCAAGTTTGGGCAATTTTCGGTAGAAGCTGCGGGGGAGGTCGTCCCGGATCTCGCGCAGTTGTTCATCCACAATATGGAAGTTATCCACCAACCACTCGGCCGCGGGCGTTATCGCGTGCTCCTCCTGAATCACGCGCGCGATGGCACGATATGACTCCAGTAAAACCCGGCCGTTTTCCTTGACGCGCGGAGCCAGCGGCCGGCCTTTGTCCATTTCAGGAGTAATGATTTGCGCGGCAGCGAGACTTTCCGCGTGCTGCTCCAGGCGCTCCACACTAAAAAGCTCGGAGCGGATGGGCTCTTCCGAGTCGGCAAATACGCTTTGAAAGGATTGAACTGTATTCATGGAATCTTTAGAATAAAACCGTAAGGGCCACGTTCAGTCTGCGAAATTGGAGCGCCCTGCGACGCCTGCGCTCTCAACGGGCATATGATTTTTACGCCATATCCTTAGATGTTTGGATTTGTTGATTGCTTCATCTTTGTCGTAATTCTGCGTTGATTCCGCAGTTGTCACCGGCTCGGCATGTGGCGTAAGATACTCGCGTTTCGCAGTTTGTCATAGAGGCGGTCCCGCTTGCGGGATGGCCTGTACTCAAACGGGAGGATTACAATGCGCAAAATAGTCCAATTATCAGTCTTCCTAATGTTAGTAATATTTCCATCGGCCATACTTAGCCAGACTCCGCCTCCCCGCCTGGTGGACGCGCACGTCCATTATAACGGCGACCCTGCTTTTCTGGAGAAACTGGTGGCCAAGCTCGACGCGGTGAATGGCATCGCGTTCATCCTCGTCAAGCCCCAAGATATGGAAAGCGCCACGGCCGAAATCGCAAAACACCCGAATCGACTGATCGGTTTTGGCGATATCAGTCCGGACGACCCCCGTGCGGTCGAACTGGTGGACCGGGTGCACGAGGCCGGGTTCCGAGGTTTGGGCGAAATCACCTCAACGCTCAAGAATTATGACGACCGCAGTTATTGGCCCGTCTATGCGCGAGCCGAGCACTACGGAATGATTCTCCTTTTCCACACCGGCATAGTGAACCGCCCGGACCCGACCATACCCAGCGACATCAGCGTGGACCGCCTGAGGCCAACCACCCTGGACGGCATCGCGCGCCGCTTTCCCAAACTCACCATCATCGGTGCGCATCTGGGCAATCCTGATTATGCCTGGGCGGCTGAGATTGCCCGCTGGAACCCCAACCTCTATTTCGACCTCTCCGGCACCTCGCTGATCAAAAAGCAGGACGACCCGACATTTTGGAAATCAATCTTCTGGTGGTCCGGCGTGGTGAGCCCGCACACGCCCCCCTCCGGCGCAAGTGCTTTTGAGAAATTAGTGTTCGGTTCTGATGTTTTTAATGGCGAGTTGGAGGAGTTCGACCGCGAGTTGGCGCGCTACCACAAAATGCTGGACGCCTGTGGGGTGCCCCCGCAGGCGCAAGAAAATATTTTTGCCGGAACGCTCTGGCGCATTCTCAACCGGAAACCTTAGATCAGTCCAGGCGGCGGAATTATTTGGCCGTGGCCCGGATGGAGTCAAGGATGGCTTGCGTGTCAGCCGGCGTTAAGGCGCAAGAACTGTTTGGGAAGTTGAAGTTTCGCGAGGTTGCATTAAGGCGCGGATGGCCGGCATCATTCGGCGGGTGGCCTGCTCACCGGCCAAGATCAATTCATCGGCGCGGCCAAATTCGTCCCACCGGAAATTGCTCACATCAGGTTCAATGATTACGTCGCAACTTTTCCTCCAGGTCCGCTGGTTCAATCCCTGCGCGATCTGGAAAGCCTGGCCGATAACCTGGAAAATGTTGGCGGGAGCATGTTTGGGACCGCTCGATTTCAGATTTACGGCGATGATGCGGTCCACCCCGAGGTCGCGCAAAGCCTCCACGGGGACGCTGGCCACGATGGCGCCATCAACGAGCAGGTGGCCTTGATAAAAGATGGGGACAAAAAGCCCGGGAAAACTACAACTGGCGCGCAAGGGAGGAATTAAATCACCATGGCGGAAAGTCACCGTCTCGCCGGTCGAGATGTCAGCGGCGACGATGGCAAGCGGAATGGGCAGGTCCTCAAACTTGGAGCAGCGCAGCACGCTCTTCAGCATCGCCTCCATCCGCTCGTTGGTCGCCAGGCCCAGGCGATCCACCGTCCATCGCCCGAAAGTTTTCCAGCGAATTTTCCGGCCTGCCTCCACCATGACTTCCAGCCTGCATCCGCTTGCAAAAGCCGCGGCCACCACACTACCCACGCTGGTACCGGCCAGCGCGTCAATGGAAATTTGATTTTCCAACAGGACCTTCAAAACACCCAGGTGCGCGAGGCCGTGGGCAAAGCCGCCGCTCAGGGCCAGCCCAATTCGCGGACGAACCCGCACCGGCCTTCGGTAGCGCGCGGGCAGTGGGCACGCATAAGCAAACTCGCGCAGGCTGTCCACCGCCGATCGCAGCGGGTGCCAATTTTTTCCCCAGCGATCGAGCGCCATTCCTCCCCCTTGGGTTCTCTCAGTTTAGGACGGCAAATCAGGCTCGCGCTTTTTCCGCTTTAATAATCCCGCTCCCCTCGCGGATGGTAAGTATCTGGTTGGCTTCGACACGGGTAAGTTTTTCAATTTTCTGGGTGGTGGGCCACTTCACCTCAATTAAATCGATCTCTTTAATCCGGCCCAGACCAAAATGCAAGCGCAAATCACTCTGCGACATCACACTCGTCCCGCTGGCCACCTCGTTCATTTGGATATGTTTTCCCGTCACCACGCGGACCCGGGCCCCAATCGCCGTGCGGTTGCATTGGGTCCCGATGAGCTTGAGTTTGATCCAATTATTTTTGTTTCCTCCCACGTTGTGCAGGAGCGATGGTGGATCATTCATGTTTAAAACCAGAACGTCAATACCCCCGTCGTTGTCGAAATCACCGAAAGCGCAACCTCGGCTGGAGAAGCGCTCGCTGATTCCCGGCCCCATCTGTGCGGAAACATCCTTGAATTTTCCGTTGCCCAGGTTTTTATAAACCACCCGAGGCACTTTGAAAGTTGCACCCAGATTATACTTTTCGATTTCAGGGTAAACATGCCCGTTCACCTGAAGGATGTCGGGCCATCCGTCGTTGTCGTAGTCTGCAAACCCGGTCCCCCAGCCCACATACTGCGTGTTCACGCCCACGCCGGAAAGGAAGGTGACGTCGGTGAATGTTCCGTCACCATTGTTGTGGTAAAGGTCGGACGTATCGTCGGAAAAATTTGTCTTGAAAATATCCAGCCAGCCGTCGCAATCGTAATCCGCCACGCCCACGCCCATGCCCGCCTGTTCCTGCCCGTCTTCGTTATACGCGCAGCCTGCCATCACGGCTACGTCGGTAAATGTCCCGTTATGATTATTTTTGAACAGCATGCTGGGTTCCGAATCCACCGCCACATAAATATCCGGCCAGCCGTCGTTATCAAAATCGTGGCTGACGGCGGTAATGGAATATCGCGGGCCGGGCTTGAGGATGCCCGCCTTTTCCGAGACGTCGGTGAACGTTCCATTACCATTATTATGATAAAAGATATTGCTTCCACCCGGCAGCCCGCGCGGACCACACATCACCGGGACGCCCTTCCACTGGCAATTACCTGTCTGCCCGGGCGCCGGGACTTTATCCCGGTCAAACTCGATATAATTACACACAAAGAGGTCAAGGAATCCGTCACGGTTATAGTCAATCCAGGTGCAACCCGCTCCCCAGCGGACGCGATCACCGTACAGCCCGGCTTTTTGGGTGACGTCGGTAAAGGTGCCGTCGCCGTTATTGTGGAACAGAATGTTGCGACCCCAGTAGGTTAAAAACAGGTCGTCCCATCCATCATTGTCGTAGTCCCCCACACACGCGCCCACACCCCAGCCCGGCCTTCCCAGGCCTGACTTTTCCGTGACGTCAGTAAAGGTTCCGTCGCGATTGTTCTTGAAGAGATGGCTGGTGGGAGCTTTGCCCTCAGGCCAGGTGGTGTCCAGGCGGGAGCCGTTGGTCAGGTAAATATCCAGCCAGCCGTCCTGGTCATAGTCAAAAAAGGCCAGTCCGCTCCCCTTCGCCTCGATAATGTATTTCTTGGTATCAATACCGCCCCACACGTTGGTCACGTTCAGGCCGGCTTGGGCGGCCACATCCACGTAAGTGACCGGTGATGCCATGTCCGCCACAGGCAATGAGGCAGCCCTCAGGACCAGAGGGCGCGTCCATTTCCATAAGGGAGTAACCAGGGCGTCAAGAATTTCGCACCCAAGGAGGATGGCAGACGAGCCCAGGACATTGCGTCGAGAAAGTTTCATCTTGAAATTTGGATGCTTCTGTCAATGGAAACGCAGCCTGCAGAAGTCCATCGACGTTGCGTGGCGATAAAAGTTTACTGGCGCCCGTGCGCCAAATTTTATTATACAACAATCGTGTTGAACCGCCGCCCGAGGTAGTCTGATTTCCTTCGCAGCCAGGTTGGGCGGCCACTTTCTTATTTCAATATTCCGCGGACTCGAAACCAGTTGGCGAGCAAGGTGGGCCAGACGGACAGTGCGGGATCTTTTTGAGCGAGGCCCACCCCGTGGGGGCCATGCGCGAAGATATGCATTTCCGCGGGCACGTGATTCTTGCGCAGCGCCATGTAAAACAAGACGCTGTTCTCCGCCGGAACGGTTTGATCCGAATCAGTGCAGAACAGGAAAGTGGGCGGCGTTTGCGGCGTCACCTGCAATTCAGTGGAGAGGTTCTGCACCAGCGCGGGGTCCGGGTGATCGCCCAAGAGGTTGCGCATCGAACCTTTGTGAACGTAAGTCGTGGTGAACGAAATCACGGGATAGGCGAGGATCATGAAGTCAGGCCGGCAACCCTCACGGTCAATGGGGTCCGTGGCGTCAGGATTGCCGCTGTCGAAGTGAGTGCCAATGGTTGAGGCCAGATGTCCTCCGGCGGAAAATCCCCAGATGCCCAGGCGGTCAGCCGCGAGGCCATAATCTTTCGCGTGGAAGCGGACGAAGCGCATGGCGCGTTGCCCGTCCTCCATCTCAACAGGATGATGGTAACGCGGGCCTAGGCGATACTTCAGCACGAACGCGGCGATCCCGAGCGAGTTTAGCCAATCGGCAATCTGGCGGCCTTCGTGATCCATGGCAAGGTGTTGGTAACCACCTCCCGGGCATACGACGATGCCGCTGCCGGTGGCTTTGGCCCGATCAGGCAGGTAGATTGCCAGGGTGGGTATATCTTCATCCGCCGTGCCCAGCGCTCCCGGTGCGCCGCCTGTCCACAACAACTCAACCTTGGGCGGCTCCCCGAGTGTTACCACGGCGAAAACCATCGTCAAAACCAGGGCTCGAAAGATTTGCATACTCCACTCTCGAATTCACCAACTCGCTCTGGACACAAGCTGCGCGCCTCAAGGCTATGGACGCGCGGGCGCAAATTTCAACGGCGTGCAATGGTCCAAGTTGGAGCGTGAGATTCTCCTCATGACCAGGCTAAGGTCTTGAACCGCAAATCTGTTCAAGGTGATGCCCGGCGTGTTTAATGTAATCTTCCGCCAGCCCCCTGAGCGTGACGGGTTGGCCGCTCCCGATGGTGCAGAGATTGTTTTCGCAGTCTTGCGGAACTTGGGCGATGACGTGAGCCAGGTGGGTGTTGTAGGTCGTCCAAAGTGCCACCAGAGTTTTCCATGGCTCGCTTTGATAGCGTTGGCGTTCGACCCAAAAGTCCTGTGTGTAGCCAGGGAGCGAAATGGATGAATTCTCCTGCGCCCGAACAAACCGTTGATGATTGTTGGAGGCGGAATCGATCAAGTGGCCGATGATTTCCTTCTTTGACCACTTACCCGGCGCCGGCCGCAATTCACTATCAGACTCAGAGATGTCGAACATCTTGTGCGCGGCCTGGTCGATTACTTTCTCGAGCTTTTGTGCGATCTCTTTCATATTTGAAACTCCAGTCACCTAATTACAATTACAAATGAAAGTGAAAGGCGGTCGTTGTAGCGGCGCTCTCTGAGCGCCGAAAACACGGCGGTCGGAGACCGCCGCTACAAAAAGGCGGTTCGCGCCCCCGGCTCAATCGAAAATCGAGAACCTAAAATCGATCTACCCCGCGCCCGCAACGGCAGTGTCTTTGCGGAACGTCCAGGACGCCTTGATGAAGTCGCGGTTTAGGCGCGCGATATTTTCCAGCCTGATGCTCTTGGGGCAAACGGCCTCACACTCCCCGATGTTGGTGCATGCGCCCAACAACTCCGCTTGCATTTGCGCCACCATGTTCCGCACGCGGCGGTATCGCTCCGGCTGGCCCTGGGGCAGAAGCGCAAGGTGCGAGACCTTGGCCGCCGTAAAGAGCATGGCCGATGCGTTGGGGCAGGCCGCCACGCACGCCCCACAGCCAATGCACTGCGCCGCATCCATGGCCAGGTCTGCTTTCTGTTTTTCAATGGGGATCGCGTTTCCGTCCGGCGCGCTCCCCGTGTTCACAGAAACATATCCACCCGCGGCGATGATACGGTCAAACACGCTGCGATCCACCATCAGATCCTTGAGCACCGGAAACGCTTTCGCCCGCCACGGCTCCAGCCACAATTCATCGCCATCCGTGAAGTGCCGCATATGCAGTTGGCAAACCGTGGTGCCCCGCTGCGGGCCGTGGGCCATGCCATTAATCATGAAGCCGCAGCACCCGCAGATTCCTTCGCGGCAGTCGTGCTCAAACGCCACCGGGTCTTCGCCTTTGCCGGCCAGCTCTTCATTCAGCACGTCGAGCATTTCCAGAAACGACATGTGCTCGCTGACATTGCCCAGCTCGTAGCGCACCATCATCCCCGGTGCCTTGTTATTTTTTTGCCGCCAGATGTGCAGAACTATTTTCATCGCGCTCTTATCCTCTACTTGTAATTCCGCTGCGCCAGGTGGACGGACTCAAACTCAAGCGGCTCCGTATTACGGATGGGAGCGGCATTTTCGCCAGCGTATTCCCATGCCGCCACGTGCGCGAACTTCTCATCATTCCGCAACGCCTCGCCATCCGGCGTCTGGAATTCCTCGCGGAAGTGCCCGCCGCATGACTCCTCGCGCTCCAGCGCGTCACGGCAAATGAGCTCGCCTAGTTCCAGGAAGTCCGCCACGCGCCCCGCTTTTTCAAGCGCCTGGTTCACCTCCATCGTTTCGCCCGTCACGTTAAGATTTTTCCAAAACTCCTCGCGAATTGCAGGAATTTTATCCAGCGCCGCTTCCAGACCCTTCCGGTTGCGCGCCATCCCGCAATCCTCCCACATCACTTTGCCCAGCTCGCGATGGAATGAATCCACCGAGCGTTTGCCTTTGATCGACAGGAAATGCCTGGTCCGGTTTTCCACTTCGCTGCGGGCAAACTGGAATTCCGCGTGGTCGGTCGTGATTCCGTCACCCGCCTTCACCCCGGCCAGGAAATGGCCCAAGGTATACGGAATTACAAAGTAGCCGTCAGCCAGGCCCTGCATGAGGGCGCTGGCGCCCAGGCGGTTCGCACCGTGGTCGGAAAAGTTCGCCTCACCCAGCACGAAGAGCCCGGGAATGGTGCTCATCAAATGGTAATCAACCCACAGGCCGCCCATGGTGTAGTGAACCGCCGGAAAAATTCGCATCGGCCGTTCATATGGATTTTCTCCGGTAATGCGTTCGTACATTTCAATCAAGTTGCCATAGCGTTCGGCAATGGTTTTTTTGCCGAGCCGATTGATCGCTTCGCCCAGGTCAAGGTAGACGCCCAGGCCACCCGGGCCGACGCCGCGGCCTTCATCGCAAACTCTTTTCGCGGCGCGCGAGGCGATATCACGCGGGCAGAGATTCCCGAAGCTGGGGTACATGCGCTCCAGATAATAATCGCGCTCGCTCTCTGGAATCTGGCTGGCGGGCCGGGCATCGCCCGGTTTTCGGGGAACCCAAACACGCCCGTCATTGCGAAGCGACTCGCTCATCAAGGTGAGCTTTGATTGGTACTCGCCGCTCACCGGAATGCACGTGGGATGAATCTGCGTGTAGCAGGGATTGGCGAAGGCCGCGCCTTTTTTGTAGGCGCGCCAATTCGCCGTGGTGTTGCAGCCTTTCGCGTTGGTGGAAAGGAAAAAGACGTTTCCGTAGCCGCCGGTGGCCAGCACCACGGCGTCCGCCACATGGGCTGTGATCTCACCCGTTTCCATGTTGCGCTCGATGATGCCGCGGGCCCGCCCATCTACCACCACCAGCTCCAGCATTTCGTGGTGAGCGAACACGGTGACTTTGCCCGCCTGGACTTGCCGCTCCAAAGCCTGATACGCGCCGAGCAGCAACTGTTGTCCCGTCTGGCCGCGGGCATAAAATGTGCGCGACACCTGAGCGCCGCCAAAGCTGCGATTGGCCAGCAAGCCTCCATACTCGCGCGCGAAGGGCACGCCCTGGGCCACGCACTGGTCAATGATGTTCACGCTGATTTCTGCCAGGCGGTAGACGTTGGCTTCACGCGAGCGAAAGTCGCCGCCTTTCACCGTGTCGTAAAAAAGACGGAAAACCGAATCGCCGTCGTTCTGATAATTTTTTGCGGCATTGATGCCGCCCTGCGCGGCGATGGAGTGGGCCCGCCGCGGCGAATCCTGGTAGCAGAAAGCCTTCACGTTATAACCCAACTCGCCGAGCGATGCCGCCGCCGAACCTCCCGCCAACCCCGTGCCCACCATGATCACGTTGTACTTCCGCTTGTTGGCCGGATTCACCAGCTTCATTTCAAATTTTGCCTTCTCCCACTTTTTTTCCAGCGGGCCCGAAGGAATTCGCGCGTCGAGTTTCATAGTGATAGTTCCCAACAATAAAAATAGCCCTCGCCCCTTGAGGGGAGAGGGTGGCTCGCGTCCGCGGGGCGGGTGAGGGATGCGGAACATAATTTTCGAAATTCAAGTTTCATTTTCGTATTCATCTTACCTCACCACTCCCGCCAGCACGGCCAGCGGCACGGAACAGAACCCCGTGCCAATCGCGATGGCGAAAACGGCGGAAGCACGCTTGAGGAGCGGCGTGTACTTGGGATGAGAAATCCCCAGCGTCTGGCACATGCTCCAAACGCCGTGGTAGATGTGCATGGCCAAAAAAATGTTGGCCACAATGTAGAACACGGCCACCACGGGTTGCTGGAAACTCGCCACCAAGTTGTGGTAGACCATTCCCGGCTCAAAATTAGGGTTCACTTTGCCGAAAGTAAGATCCAGCAAGTGATAGATGATGTAGAAAAAAATAATGGGGCCGCTCCAAATCATGGTTCGCGAGGCGTAATTGGAGGCGATGGGCGTGTACTTGACGTAACGTGAAGTCCGCGCTTCAAGTTTATTCAGCCGCGCGAGCTGTACCGCCGCAACAATATGCATGATCACGGAGAC
>DASYXZ010000236.1:0-4454 GCA_035934315.1 Terriglobia bacterium
CAGTCGCCGGGCTGCGAGGCCCGGCCAAACACTCGTTTGGAAACCTGCTTGCCGACTCTACCGCCACCTAAATTGCTCACTCAAGTTACTCAGTCCTCGACGAACGACTTTAGCCTGGCCACCGCTTCGTCCCACCCCTGGGAGACGCGATCGAGGTATTGTTTGGTTTCTTCAATTCGTTCCGGATGGAACCAGAACACGCTCTCGCGGCCCGAACGGACGCTGCGCACGATTCCGGCGCGTTCCAAGACTCGAAGATGCTTGGTGATCGCCTGCCGGGTCAGGCTGGAGCCCTGCGTAAGCTGGGAGATCGAGCGCGGTTGCCCGCCGCAGAGCTCTGCAACCAGCGACAGACGCGTCTCATCGCCCAGCGCGGCAAACGCGTGCGCGTGAACCTGCCGTTGGGCGGCCACTCGGTTACGACTTTTTGCCGACATAACTCTCAATGTTTTTCATTTGTTCTGTCCAACCGCTATCGTTTCTTCGGAACGCTTCGAGACGGCGGTCAGCGGGAAGCTTATCGAAGCCCGATTCGGTGATCACCAGCAACGTGCCGCTGGCGGTCGCCTCCAGCCTGAATTCGACGAGCGTGGTCGGTTCCCCTGAGTAGTCCTGTTGATAGTCCGCTTTGTCGAACGACTTGGGGTGAGGCCAAGTGAAGGAAAAGAGCCGTTCCGGTTCCATCTTTTGCACCACGGCTTCCCATTTGATGTGCTCGTAGCCAGGATAAGTGATGTGGCCGCGAGAGATCTGGCCTGGCACAAACGGGCCATCGAGCTTCACACGGAACCACTCGCCGAACTCACGGTGATCGGTGAGCGCGCGCCAGACGCGCGAAACCGGCGCCTTGAGTTCAATCCTCTTCTCAATCCGATTGGCCATGTTAAGCAACCTCCAGGTTGCAGATTATCATGCACGCTGTGAAAACTGCAACCTCTTTGTTGCCTTTCCTTGTTCCGTGTATTGAGGACGACAGTCGATGGTTCAGCGCCATTTGGAATCATCGAACCGGCTGAGGTCGATATTGTCGTCGAGCACGCCCAGCGTAATGATGGCAAAGGTGAAGACCGTGGTTCCCTTGTGAAGATGTCCACCGAAAGCCTTTTGGTCGTCGGTCATGGTGATGTGCGCGTGGATTCGCCCGCCGAGCACATATCCATTCACCGCGATCAGGTCCATCGGAGCCGCGCGCTGGGTATAGGCGAGTTTTGCAGGCAGCGTGGTGTTGCTCACGGCGTGGACATGATAGCTTGTGACTGACCCGACCCCGCTTAGGAACACAGCATTCTTGATTTTTTCGTTCTTAACCGCTTGCTCGATTCCCTCCAGCATATCGGTGTTGTACTTCAAGCGGATCACCACCACACGTTTAATATCGCTGGAGACGGTTACGACGGCCGGCACCGCCTTCCCAACCTGCGCTGCCTGGACCACCGCCTGCGTGAGTGGCCCCGCAATCCCGAGTACCGAAACTATGAAGCAAACAGTCTTTTTCATCTTTCCTCCTTGGGAAGCATGTAAAAGAAGGCGGGGAGGGGCGATCTACCCGACAAGCTCTCGATCCCGCAGACGCGGCACCGGGCCTCAGCGCACAGCGACCTCCCCAACACCCAAGCCTGAGGACAACCACTCTCTAACATCACTGACCAAGATACAAGCGCGCAATTCTTATTTAACTGCGCGGCTTTTTCTTAAGAGTGGTGGCTTGCAATAAATTTTTTTTCTTGGACGCATTTCAGATGACAGAGGCGCCGGGCGCTCCTAAGTTGGGCGCCTGTCAGCTCCGGGATGTCGGAAAAAACATTCCCGCCATCCCGAATTTGCTTTGCGTTGCTTACGGCTTGTCTGCCGATACAAATGAATGAACTTATGAGCTCCCTTCACCGCGTGCCCGAATTTTTTCCCGTGGCCAGCGGGCCTGGCGGAATTGTGACAAAATCTTGCGTGATGTAAAGGCTGCCATTGGGCGCTTGCACAATTCCAATTCCCACGTCAGTGAATTTCGTGTTTAGGATGTTGGCCCGGTGGTTTTTCTCAAAGCGGGGCTCATCCATAAATGCAGCTTCCGCGCCCGGCACGCTTCCGTTGATGGCTATATTTTCTCCCAGAGCGCGCCAGGGAATACCACCGGCGTTTATTCGCGCCGCCGGCGTCCGGCCCTCCGGATCAACGTGGTCAAAGAATCCCTGCTCCACCATGTCACGGGAATGCGCCCGCGCCACCTCAGCCAGTCTCTCGTTCCACCTCACGCGAATAGCGTGGCCTCCCCGGGTCTCTTCCGCGTTTCGAGGATCCTGGCGGTCGCGGTTGACCATCGCCCACATTTGCATTTCCAAATCACCCATGCGGTTGGAATTGAGCGTTTTCCCCGGAGCGGATCGAACAATGCGGCCGCCGCTAAAGTTTTGACGTTGGGCTGAAACTTGTGGGGCCGCATTCGGCTGCGCAACTTCGCCGCCAAAATGATGCCAGACGCCGGATTGATTTGGGCGGACTGCTGAGGACTTGCCGCTCTTGCTAAAACGGCGCCAGCCTGCCGTCTTCGCGGGCGCCCTGGCTGGCTTTTTCGTAATGGTTGAGCCTTGAGTTGTGCCCGGCGCGACCTTGTCCTGCATGGTGGAAGTTTGGCTCTGGCCTGAATCAGAAAAGGCTATGGTCGAAACCGACAAAATACCTGTGAGTAATACAAGCGACGGGCATAAACGGATTGACCTCATTTGTGTACCCTCTGCTTAGATGCGTTTGGCGATACCGTGGATGAGGCATGATGACAGGCCAATCCGTCAGCGGATCATCGTTTGAAAGGTTTGGTCGCGAGAATCTTCCCGCCTTCTTCAATGGTATAAGTCGCGTTGGCCTTGAGGTTTTTCAGAATGTCTTTCGCGCCGCTGGGCCAGGAAATTTCCACCAAATCCGCCTGCGCATCTTTGCCCAAACCAAAAGTCAGGGTCAGTTCGCTTTGCGAACAATAGCTCGACCCGGAGTGGACGGTCTGCCAATTCGTGCCGCCTGCCGAGTGGACGCGCACCACGGCGCCAATGCCGTCGCGATTCGAACGCGTGCCCACGGTCTTGATGCGGATGGCGTTGTTTTTGTCGCCGCCCACGTTCTTGTATAGATATGCCGGGCCGCCATTGGTGGTGAGCAGAATATCCGGCGCGCCGTCATTATTAATGTCAGCGTAAGCGGCGCCCCGCCCCACGATGGCGCGCGTGAAACCCAGTTGCTTGGCCACTTCATGAAAGCGCGAGTTGCCTTTGGCGTCTTTGCCATCGTTATGGAAAACAAGGGGAAGCTCACTGTAGGTCACCTGGTGCTGGATGCGAGCGATGTCCGGTTCAATGTGGCCGTTGGCCACAAAGAGATCAGGAAGGCCGTCTAGATCGTAATCAATATAAAACAGGCCAAAGGATAGCGAGAGCAGGCTGGCGCGGCCCACCTCAGACGCCGGACCTTCATCAATAAAAAAACGGTTCCCTTCGTTGTGGTAGAGGCCGATCATCTGGTTGGAGAAGTTGCCGATGGCGAGCGAAGGAAACCCCGAGTGATCGAAATCATCGGCGTCAATGCCCATGGCGCCGCGCGCCACGCCATCTTCGCTGAAAGCGATTCCGGCCTGGACGGCCTGCTCCGTGAAAGTTCCGTTGTGGTTGTTGTGGTAAAGCTTGTTGGGCTGCGTGTCGTTTGAAACGGCGAGGTCAGGCCATCCGTCCATGTCGTAATCAATCACGGCGACGCCCAGAGCTTTCGAGGTCGGATCGTAAATGCCGGCGCGCTGGGTGACGTCCTCAAAGCGCCCATTGCCCAGGTTATGGTAAAGGCGGCAGGAGTTCCCTTTGTATTCATCCGGCCGGCAATAAGATTTGTTGTGGCCATCGAGCGAGCAGTAAATATCACCCGCTTGCGTCCAGTCCACATAGTTGGTGACGAATAAATCGAGCTTGCCGTCCCGGTCATAGTCCACCCAGGCGGCGCTGGCCCCGAAGCCGGTGTTGTCCACGCCAGCAGACTTCGTGACATCCTTGAACGTTCCATTATGTTCGTTGTGGAGCAGGCGCGACTCGCCAAGCCCCGTGATGTAGATATCATCCCAGCCGTCGTTGTCATAATCGCCGATGGCCACGCCCATGCCATACATTTCGATGTTCAATCCTGCTTTCGCAGTGACGTCGGTAAACGTACCATTGCCGTTGTTGTGATAAAGCTTCATCGTCGTGCGCCTGGATTTGTGCCCGGGAAAATCTTTTCCATTCACCAGCAAAATGTCAGGATTGCCGTCATTGTCGTAGTCAATAAAGGCGCAGCCCGCGCCCATGGTTTCCGGCAAATACTTTTTTCCAAAAGCTCCGTTGTTATGCACGAAATGGATTCCCGCCTGGCGGGTGATGTCCTCAAAGTGAATCGCGGGCGTGGATGGGGATGGGGGAGCGGCGGGTGAGACTGAAACATAGGAA
>DASYXZ010000259.1:0-6918 GCA_035934315.1 Terriglobia bacterium
CGCGGAGCCTCAAGCGCAGCCTGAATATTCATTCCGTAATCAGCCACATTGGAAACAAACTGGGCGTGGGCCTGCGCCTGGTTCAGTCCGCCCATGATCCCAAAACCGATGTGGGCGTTCCCGCGTTGCATGAAGGCGGGAATGATGGTGTGGAAGGGACGCTTGTGCGGAGCCAGCACGTCCGGGTGATGAGGATCAAGCACGAACAAGGCTCCCCGATTTTGCAGCGTGATCCCGTAATCATCCACCACGATGCCGGAGCCGAATCCGGAAAAGAGGCTTTGAATCAACGAGACAATATTACCGTCTTTATCCACGGCGGACATGTAAATGGTGTCGCTCATGAAACGGGCCGGATCGCCCGGCGGGACATCGCAGTGGGCGTGGTCCATATCGATCGTCGCCGCACGGTCTGCGCCATAGGCTTTGGAGATAATGCCGGCGGTCGGGACCGGAGCGAATCTGGGATCGGCGTCATATCGCCTTAAATCCGCGTAAGCGAGCTTCTGCGCCTCCATCTTTACGTGAAATGCCCGCGTGTCAAGCAATCCCCACTTGGAGAGCGGGAATTTCTCAAAGATGTTCAGCATTTCGAGCGCCGCCAGTCCCTGCCCGTTCGGCGGCAGTTCATAAACCGTCCAATCACGGTAGGTGGTGGAGATGGGTTCCACCCACTCGGGCTTGAAGTCTGCGAGGTCAGCGGCCGTCATCACTCCGCCGAGGCGCGTGGAAGTTTTTAGTATGGAGCGTGCGATGTCGCCGCGATAGAAAGCGTCTGGACCGTCGTGAGCAATCAATTCGAGCGCGCGGGCATACTCCGGATTGCGAAAAACTTCTCCCATCTTTGGAGTCTCACCGTCTTCCAGCCACACTCGACGGCCATTCTCATCCGCGGCCAGCTTGGCCTGCTCTTCCTTCCATTGCCTTGCAATCCATTCGGTGACGGGGAATCCGTTCCTGGCGTAATATATCGCCGGCTGAAATAATTCAGCCCAGGGCAGCCGCCCGAACTTTTTGTGCAAGGCTTCCCAACCTCGAACGCAGCCCGGCACCGTGACGGAGAAGATTCCATCGCGGGGCATTTCTGTGTCGCCCTTTTGCTTCAAGAGCTCGGGCGTGAGTTTCTCCGGCGCCCAGCCGCTCGAATTGAGTCCGGTGAGCTTGCCAGTCTTCGCATCCCAGTAGATTGCGAAGAGGTCGCCGCCCATTCCGTTCATCATGGGTTCCACCACGCCCAACACAGCGTTGGCCGCAATCGCTGCATCCACCGCTGAACCGCCGCGCGCCAGAATCTGCGCCCCGGCTTGTGAAGCAAGCGTCTGGCTGGTGGCAACTATGCCGCGCCTGGTAATCGTCATGGACCGCGCCTGCGACTCGCGCCCGGTGAATTTGGGATGGTCCTGCGCCGCAAGGGGCATGGCCAATAAAATAACAAAGAAAACCGCAAGTTTTGAGTTTTGCATAAAAAAATCCGGAAGCTAAGGTAAGATGATTCACGCTCGCAGTCAATTGCCTTTCAGGAGCTACCCATGCATCCGGACATTCAGGAAGGAATCACCTTACTTTGGATTTTGCTGGTCGCAATATGGCTGGTTAGTTGGATGAGCGCGAAGCGCGCGGTGCGCCGACAGTCGTGGAGTTCGCGAATTTTGCAAGGGAGCCTCGTTGCTGGCGGCTACGTCTTGATGTTTAATCACTCCTTGCGGCTGGGGCCGCTCCAAGAGAATTTTGCGCCCGACACTGCCGCAATAGCATGGTCAGGGTTGGCGGTAACCGCCGCCGGGATTTACCTTGCAATTTGGGCTCGCTTCGCGATCGGACGAAATTGGAGCGGAACCGTGACCGTCAAAGAAGATCATCAACTGATCCGGCGCCCACCTTACACCCTGGTTCGCCACCCCATTTACTCCGGTATTCTGCTGGCCTCGCTCGGCACGGCGCTGGCAGCCCGCGAATATCGTGGCCTGGTGGGTATGGTTCTGGTCTTCATCGGCTTTTGGGTCAAGTTGCGCCTGGAAGAGCAATTCATGACGGAACAATTCGGAACAGAATATACCCGGTATAAGCAGGAGGTGAAAGCTCTGATCCCACACTTGCTCTAGCAGGTTTGGAACGCCATTCAGACAGCTTTGCCCGGCCATCGGGGAACAATGAGACAACACGCTCACCCCAGCGCTCCATGTGCTGATAATTTTCCCCTACTGCATCGCCGCTTCCGGCCCGCCTATTTATCCCAATCATAAAATCTTTCGATTGGACTTCGATCACAAGGTCATTTAAAGTGCATGGTGTAAGCAAGGTGTTTCCTCGCTGAAACCCACCGATAAAAGTCTTTGATGACGCAAGCCCTCTCCTGGCCGAGAACAGAACGAATTCAAGGCGATTGATTTAAGGCAGTCGTGTTGGGAAAAAAGATTTTTGGATCCCGGCAATTTCCGGCTGGCGGCGGGAGTTAAATCCTGCCAGGTTCAGAGAACCTTTTACTCGACGGGGCTGACCAAACTCAAATCTAATGGAGGCTCGTCATGACATCGAATGGGAAAATTTCTCTAAGAAGCACGATTTTCTTCCTGGCACTCGGCCTTACTCTGGTTCCCGGCCGGGCGGCGGCGCAGGATGTTTCACCTATGGCGGAGGGTAAGTTTACTTTGTCCTCCGAGGTTCGATGGGAGAAAGCTGTTCTTTCCCCGGGAAATTACTCGCTTTCGGTTGACTCGGTAAGTTCTTCGACTCCGTTTGCCATCATCACGATTAGCGACGACAAGCGGATTGTAGCCACGTTCATGAGCATAGGCCGTCGGAAGGAGACCGTTTCCGGTTCTGGCGCCTTGAACTTGATTCTCAGCGGAGACATGCCAATGGTGCGTTCTCTGGACCTGCCGGAGGTGGGAGTGGTCTTTAACTTCCCCGTTCCGAAATCGGCGGTACTTCTCGCCGAGGGGTCCGTAACGCCCAAGCATGGCTCTCGTTCGATTCCGGGAAAGTAAGCGTCGGGCCCGGGGTCCACGGAAGAGGGCGGGTTGCGTTGCACCTTTATCCTTTGGGGTGCTTCGCGGCTCGCTCCCTTTCGTTTTTTTGAATTCGCACCCTCAATCTTGCCCGCGTAATCCCGCCCTCCCCACCTTCCCTCAACAATTTCGGCTCTCCACTGCGTTCCTCTTTTGCGGCCAGCGGCCATCGGCTGGTTTTATCCGAATTTGATTTGCCGGAAGCGCGGCCTAACTACCATATCTCTCAGGTATAATAGTTAATTCAGCCAAACCTCTCGAGGCATTCAGGCAATTCATGGACTTCAAGCTTTATTCCGACTACCAACCGCGTGGCGACCAGGCGACCGCCATCGATCAACTTCTTCGCGGTGTCCACGACGGCGAGAAGCATCAGGTGTTGCTGGGGGTAACAGGCTCCGGCAAAACTTTCACCATGGCCAAGGTGATTGAGTTCATAAACCGCCCCACTCTGGTGCTGGCCCACAACAAGACGTTGGCGGCGCAGCTCTACCACGAGTTCCGCCATTTTTTTCCCCAGAATGCGGTGGAATATTTCGTCAGCTACTATGATTACTATCAGCCGGAAGCCTACGTCCCCGCGGCCGATGTTTATATTGAGAAAGAAGCCACCACCAACGAGGAGCTGGACAAACTGCGGCTCGCCGCCACTCGTTCGCTCTTCGAGCGACGCGATTGCGTGATCGTGGCCAGCGTAAGCTGCATTTATGGCCTCGGCTCGCCTGAAGCTTATTACGGCATGTTAGTGCTGATCGAGAAGGGCCAAAAAATTTCGCGGCAGGATATCTTGCGCCGACTGGTGGAGATTCAGTACGAGCGGAACGATTACGATTTCAAGCGCGGGACGTTCAGGGTGCGAGGTGACGTGATTGAAGTTTTTCCCACCTACGATGACAACGCCTTCCGCATTGAAATGTGGGGCGAGCAAGTGGAATCGCTTTCGCAAATCGATCCGCTGATGGGCCAGGTGAAGCAAAATTACGCGCGGCTTCCCATTTATCCCCGCACCCATTACGTGATGCCCGCGGACCGGCGGGATACGGCCATCGAACGCATCAAGAGCGAGCTCGAATGGTGGCGCGGGGATCTTGAAAAACAAGGGAAAATAGTTGAAGCCCAGCGCATCCACCAGCGAACGATGTTTGACCTCGAGATGATGAAGGAGATGGGCTACTGCCACGGAATCGAGAACTATTCGCGGCACCTTTCGGGGCGCCTCCCGGGCGAGCCGCCGCCTACGTTGCTCGACTACCTGCCGCAGGACGCGCTGATGTTTATTGATGAGAGCCACCAAACCGTTCCGCAACTCCGCGGCATGTTCAAGGGCGACCGCTCAAGAAAACAAACGCTGGTGGACTACGGTTTCCGTTTGCCCTCGGCGCTGGATAATCGTCCGCTGACCTTTGAGGAATTTGAGCACCGCGTAGGCCAGGTGGTTTACGTCTCGGCCACTCCCGGGCCTTATGAGTTGACCCGGTCGGGCGGCGAAGTGGTGGAACAGATTATCCGGCCGACCGGTCTGATCGATCCGGAAACCGAAGTCCGGCCCACGCGCAATCAGATTGATGATCTTTTGGCCGAGATTCGCGACCGGGCGGCCAGGAACGAGCGCGTGCTGGTGACCACGCTTACGAAACGCATGGCCGAAGATTTGACGGAGTATTACACTGAGGTGGGCGTTCGTTGCCGATATCTTCACTCGGAAATTGAGACGCTGGAACGCGTGACCATACTCCGCGACTTGCGGCGCGGCGAGTTTGACGTTTTAATCGGCATCAACCTGCTTCGCGAGGGGCTGGATTTGCCCGAGGTGTCGCTGGTGGCTATTCTGGATGCGGACAAGGAAGGGTTTCTACGCTCGGCCGGGTCGCTGATACAGTCCATGGGCCGGGCCGCACGCCACGTTCGGGGCCGCGCGATTCTCTACGCCGATAATATGACGGAATCCATGCGCCAGGCCATC
This sequence comes from Terriglobia bacterium, assembly GCA_035934315.1. Classification (GTDB taxonomy): domain Bacteria; phylum Acidobacteriota; class Terriglobia; order UBA7540; family UBA7540; genus DASYXZ01. The sequence goes on from DASYXZ010000259.1 coordinate 4,972, forward strand.
GGCGAAACCAATCGCCGCCGCGCCAAACAAGTTCAATATAACCAGGAGAATAACATCACACCGGAGAGTATTATCAAATCTGTAGATATGGCTTTGGCGGCGATAGTTGAGGCGGACTACGTAACCGTGCCGATCGAGGACAATGGAGATGATTTGACGAGTCCGGACCAGCTCGAACAGTTGATTGGGAAACTCGAGCTGCAAATGCGCGAGGCCGCCAAACGCTTTGAGTTCGAACAGGCGGCGCAGTTGCGCGACCGCATCAAAACGCTCCGGGAAAAAGAAATGGGGGTGAAGCCTTTGTAACGGCGGTCTCAGACCCCCGGTTTTCGTTGACGAAAGAATCGGCGGTCACAGACCGCCACTACAATACATGAACCCACGCAGCCAGCCTATCGCAATCATCGGCCCGGGACGTTTGGGCCAGGCATTGGGGCGTCTTCTGGTTGAGGAGGGTTTTCCGGTGCTCTATGTTGCCTCACGCCGTCTGGCGGCCGCGAAGCTAGCGGTGCGATTCATCGGCAGAGGCCAGGCCCTCAGGCTTGATTCACCGGAGTTGACCCAGGTCCCGGTAATTTTGCTCACGACATCGGACGCCGCTCTCGCGCCTGTGTCGCGCCAATTGGCGGCGCGGAGCAAAGATTGGTCAGGGCGCGTCGTTATCCACACCAGCGGTTCGGTACCAGCATCCGTGCTCTCGCCATTCAAACGCCGCGGTGCGGCCATCGGTTGCTTGCATCCGTTTCAAACCATTCCCAATCCCAGAACAGGCGTTCGTAATCTTCCCGGAGGTTATTGGGGCATCGAGGGCGACCCCGCGGCCTGCCGGGTCGCCAGGCGATGGGTGAGGGCGCTCGACGGAGTGGCCTTCCCGATTCGATCGGAGAAAAAGATCCTGTATCACGCGGCCGCGTTCATGGTTAGCCCAACGCTGGTCACGTTGATGGACCAGTCGGCGAAGTTTCTTAAGCATTCGGGCGTGCCAGATAATATCGCACGCCCGATGCTCGGGAGGTTTGTCACCGAGACGGTGAAGAATTTCGTGAAACTTGGAGGCCGCCGAGCCATGACCGGCCCCGTGGTCCGCGGCGATTGGGCAGTTGTTCGCCGGCACCTCGTGGCCCTGCGCCGTGAATTTCCTGACACGGTTCCACTTTACAAAGAGTTGCTCCGCGCTATGCTAAGGCTGGCAGGGAAGCGTGCACCTCGCGGGATATTCTGAGGCAGAAAGCAGAAAGCAGAGACACTTACCGGAAGATTTTTTCTCAGCGAGCAGACAGGTTGGCTTTTAGAAATCACAATCCATTAGATATCACCCACGAATCGCTTGCAGCCCTTCTGCTGGTTTGGTTGGCCGCGTTCCCCTTTGCTGCAACCGCACAACAAAAGGGAAGCCATAAACCGACGAAGACCCCCAGCGCCTCCATGGACATCAATCATGCATCAGCGGAGGATTTCGCGAAATTGCCTGGGATTGGTCCGGAACTGGCACATCGCATTGTCGACTATCGCGCCAAGCATGGCCCATTTCGCCGCGTCGAAGACTTGCTTGTCATACGCGGAATCGGCCCCAAGAAATGGAAAGCGCTGCGACCGTACTTGCGTGTCGGTGACATCCCCAAAACAAAAAGGGCGGGGAAGTGATCCCCGCCCTTTTGTCCTTACTGACTACTGGCTACTGACGACTGACAACCGTCTTTCTAGTACATTCCTCCGCCCATACCGCCTCCGCCGCCGGGAGGCATGGGGTGCTTCTCTTCCTTCTCCGGAACTTCGCTCACCAGCGCCTCAGTGGTCAGCATGAGCGAGGCGATGGATGCAGCGTTCTGGAGCGCCGTGCGCGTGACTTTGGTCGGATCGATCACTCCGGCTTCCACGAGGTCGCCAAAGGTTTCGGTCTGCGCGTTGAAGCCGTAATGAGTGTTTGAGTTGGAGCGGACCTTGTCC
>DASYXZ010000248.1:0-8894 GCA_035934315.1 Terriglobia bacterium
CAGAGGGTTTGCTTGATGCCGGGAAATTTCAGCTCCAGCCCGTCGAAAAGTTCAGTCAAGTTTTTTGCCGCTGATTCAACCGCATCCACCCCGCCGGTAAATTTGCGCAACGGAGGTGGAATTCGAATGGTAATGGGCAACGGATTTCTCCTTGAGAAAAGATGAAACTGGAAACTGGAAATTAGAAAATGGAAATTGGCTTTTCCATTTCCACGCCCAGTTTCCATTTTCCAATTTCCTCTTCACCTACTGACAACTGACCACCGATAACTGACAGCCTCTGATTCATACTGCCGCAGCCGAAACGTGTAGATACTGTTCCTCAAAATCAACCAGCTTGGGCCGGATGGCGGCAGGCTCGTCAAAACATCCGCTCACAGCCCCAATTGTTTTCAGCCCATTGCCGGTGATGGCGAGAACGGTTGACTCATCGGGGTTCAGCCGCCCTTGCTCAATCAGCTTTCGCGCCACTGCCACGGTGACCCCACCGGCAGTTTCCGTAAAGACACCTTCTGTTTCAGCCAGCAGCCGAATCCCTTCCACAATTTCCTCATCATTAACATCCTCGCCCGCTCCGCCGCTTCCAAGCATCGCCTTCACGGCGTAATAACCGTCCGCAGGATTTCCGATGGCCAGCGACTTGGCGATGGTTGCGGGTTTTTGCGGCACAATCTCCGGATCCCCTTTTTTAACCGCTGTAGTGATCGGTGAACAGCCCGTGGCCTGCGCGCCGTAGAATTTGACGGGCGCGTGCTCCACCCAGCCGAGTTTCTGCAGCTCGTCAAAAGCTTTTTGTATTTTGGTAATCAGCGAGCCGCCCGCCATGGGCACCACAATATTCTGCGGCAAACGCCAGCCGAGCTGTTCCGCCACTTCGTAGCCCAGAGTTTTCGATCCCTCGGAGTAATACGACCTCAAATTAACGTTGACGATGCCCCAGGGATATTTTTGCGCGACCTCCGAACACAACCGGTTCACCTGGTCATAATTACCGCTGATCTTCACCAGTGTGGCGCCGTAAATTTTTGTGGCGATAATTTTCTCGCTTTCGATGTCGGCGGGAACAAAAATGAAAGTCTTGAACCCTCCGGCGGCAGCATGAGCCGCCACCGCGTTGGCCAAATTACCTGTGGACGAGCACCCCACCGTGTCAAATCCAAATTCGTGAGCTTTGCTCAGGGCCACGGCGACCACACGATCTTTAAAAGACAGGGTAGGATAATTCACCGCGTCATTCTTAATATACAACTCACGCACTCCCAGCGCCCGCCCGAGGCGCGGCGCGGCAAGAAGCGGGGTGAAACCCGTGTGAGAACCCACCCAGGGATCGCCGTTTACGGGGAGAAGCTCGCGGTAGCGCCACATCGACGGAGGCCGCGCGGCGATGTCTTCACGCCGAACGTCAGACCAGATTCGCCCGTAGTCATAAACCACTTCCAGCGGCGCCCAACATTCCTGGCAGGCGGCGATGGGCTCGGCAGGGTAGGTGCGCCCGCAGTCGCGACATTTTAAATGCACCAGATAACTCACAGCTCCTCCTCGATCCTGATTCTCATCCTGAGTTAAAAATCCTTCCGATTGGCGAGGGGGGCGGCTGACCGTGGCTTAAACTAAAAAGCCCCCCCGACCAAATCGGGGAGGCTGGATGTAGACCTTTTAAGGCCCCATCTCATCTCCCCCTATTACCGGGTAGGAGTTGGCACCTGTCCTCCGACTTGCGTCGGAGCGGTTGCCGTGGCGTCATAGGGCCCGTCCCTCGACCACTCTTGATGAGATTCAGGGTTTCTGAATCAAATATTAAATTGTCGAATGCAATACTACAAAGATGGGATGGCCTTGTCAATAAAAAAAAGCAAAACTTCGTCTGGGAATAATTGGCCGTGGCAACGCACTACAAGCCTGCGCGTGGCGCGGCAACAACAGCCGGAGCTTTCATAATGGCCATGGGAACGCGGTCGAAGGCGACGCGGTCCGCGGACGAATCAAGCACGTTCACTTGCATCCAATAACGGCCCGGCGGAAATTTCACGAGTGGAATCTGGACGAAGTAGGAAGCCTTCCCGCCTTTTGCGCCCTCAAGTTTTCCCACGAATGGCCCGGCCTCGGAAATCTTTCTCGCGCCGCGAAAAAAAACCAGCGCCACCGAAGGCGGCGCAAGCAGGCCGGAAGGAGCTCCGGGCGCCGGCAATTCTGCGGAGTCCGATGACGTACCCTTCGCCTTCGAACCAGCCGCATTCGGCGCTGATCTTACCTGGCCCTCATAAGACTCGAGGTAAACATAAAGATTCTGGTTGGTGCGAAAGACACTCGTAACGCTGGGCAGCACGGAACGGCTCCCCACCTGCAACGGGCTTCCGCTTCCCATATTTCTTATTTTGCGCGCGCGCCCCACCGCCCCCACCGTGTTGTCTTGAAGTTGATTTGAAAGCACCACCGAGCTTAATGCCAGGCCTGTGTCGCCCTCTTCGGGCAGCACGAGTTGTTGCTCGAATGTTCCGAGCCTCCCGCTTTGGTTTTCGCGGGCCACCACCTTCAACTTGTATTTTCCGGGCGGCAAAACAAAGCCGCCTTCGTAAAGGAAATTTCCGCTCACCACCTGGTTATAGGTTTCAGGGGCCAGCTTGACCGGCAACGTATCGCGCAGCGCGGCCACGGGTTTTCCTGCGGCGTCGGTGGCTTGCCATGCGAAATCGAATTCGGTTTGATGCGAGACCGACTTCTTTAAAAATGAAACCGCCGAGCCGGGAATTTTTGCGGCCAGCACGACGTAATATCTCTTGTCGGATTGGCGAAAATAAGCAGCCTCCACCGCCATGGGCAAATCGACGAAGGGCGTGTCCAGGTCCATGGCCTGCTGAAGCTGCGATTCCTTGTCGTCGCGGGTAAACTGGCGGAAATTTTTGGGCGCAAAGTAACCGGGCCGCGCCTCAATCTTTACGCCGGGCCGGTCAACCTCCACGCGAATGCGCCGGAAGCGCCCGTCCGACCGGGTGTTGGAGGGCGAGTAGCCGAGCAGGTAATAAGTGGAATTCTCAGATTGAACTACGCGGAACGCCTCGCCAAAATCGTTCAAGTCGTAAAAAGTTTTGCCGCCCGTATCGGTGGCCAGGGTCGCCAGCGTTTCCCGGCTGCCGTGCATCGAGTTGATCTGCGAATGAACCGCTGAACCGGTGTAGAGCGCCGTGCCCGTCGGGCTGGCGGAACTCGCGTCACCGCCCGGAGGCAGGGCCATCAATCCACGCGCGTCCACGGTATAGAGCGACACGTCAGACCGGTTGGCTGCGTCCACGGTGGCGCGCAACTGTGTGTCATTATCAACGCCCGTTTTCTCGACCCCGCTCGAAAAATGAATCACTGACTTCCGGCCCGGAACGCCCTCCAGCATTTTCGACAGGGATTCAATCGCCGCCAATTTCTGGTCAGTGTTAAAAATGTTGAACTCGGTTTCATCGGGCGTGAAAGCGGCGGAAACGTCCTGGGTCACAACTTCCTCGCCGTTGGCATCGGTGGTGCCCGCTTCTCCAGTGGCGCCGGAATCGGCGAGCGCGGATGACTCGCCGAGGCGAATGGAGTTGAGCGTTTTATCCAGCGCATCGCGGTCATTGGTAAAATCCTGATTCACTTTCAGGATGGAAGTGTAAGTGACGATGGCCACCAAATCCGCCGGCGTCATGCGCGAGTGGACGAAGTCGGTGGCCGATTTTAGCGCCCGCATCACGTCATCCACTTGCATGGATGAGAGATCAAAAAAAAGCACCATCAATCGATGATCCTGGATCAACTGAGCAGTGTTTGCGTTGGAGGGAAGCTTTGACAGATCGATTACGGCAGGCGCGACGTTTTCGTTCGTGGCTGTCGCCAGCCGCTCCACATTCTCAAAACTAAATGACGTAATTTTCTGGGGCGTGCCATCTTCCGAAATGCGGAAGTCTTCCCGAGTCAACCCGCTGATGGGTTGCCCGCGCTTGTCCGTGACGCGAACATCCACCAGTACCACGTTCGTCTGAGCGTGAAGGAGGTAGTTTCCCGGCTGATTGGTTTGGGCAGGACCGGTGGGGCCTGTCATTAATGTCGGGGGGGTTGTTGAAGATGTCGTCGGACCGCCGGTCTGAGTTTGCACCGCCGTCTGCGCGGATGCGGAATCATCCAGCGGAAGCCCGGCGAAAATCATGCCTGCCGCCAGCGCCAACCCCAGCGTTCCCAGACGTTTTCCAAACGATTTAGAATAGATTCGCAAATTGTCCCCAAAATATGTACAAAGGTAAAAGACGTCCTCACTCCCGTCCCTTCTCTCTCAAGGGGGAGAGGGTGGAACAGACGAAAAGATTACAGCCCCCGCCACTCGAGGGGAGAGGGTGGCCCGCAGCAGCGGGACGGGTGAGGGGCGGCATACAATATTTTCGTGCTGTGAGTTTCATTCTTCAGTTCGTATTAAAACATCAAGCGCAAGGTTGCGCTCACCGTGCGCATGCCGCCCACGCTGGTCACGCGGCCAAAACCGGTGGAGTCCACCGTGGTGGCAATGCCGTTGAAATTCGGATGATTGAAAATATTATTGGCTTCGATGCGGAAATTCAGCCGCACGCCTTTTTGTTCCGAAACCGTGAGCATCCTCATCAAAGACATATTAAAGTTAATCGTGCCCGGACCTTCGATAGTATTCCGGCCCGCGTTGCCGAATTCCCCCGAAGGCGGAAGTGTAAATGCCGCGGTATTGAAAAATTCCAACGTGGATCTGGCGGATGAAGGAAGACTGACGGGCAATCCAGTGGCCTCCGCGCGTCCGGAGAAATAAGCTCCCAGGCCGCCACCCGCGCTCTGATTGCCCCGCACATTGGCAGTGTAGGGGATTCCGGATTGTATCGAGGTGTTCCCGAAAATGCGCCAGTCGGCGAGTACGTCGGCCACCGGGCCGCCGCGATTGAGGAACCGCTTTCTCTGGCCGAAGGGGAATTCATAAGTTTCGTTGATCAGAAGCCGGTGGCGCACGTCAAAAACGGAAAGGCCTCGTTCCGCCGCCAGGTTAAAGGTGTTTTGCGCCACGGTGTGTCCGGCGCCCCCCACGCTGGATGCATCGTCAATCGATTTCGAAAAAGTATAGTAAGCGCTGGCCGAAAAGCCGCTGTGAAACTGGCGGCGCAAGATCACTTGCAATCCCTGGTAAATTGAAGACGCTCCGCTGGTCTCGTAGGTAAATTGTTGGGCGTTTTTCAGCGTCAGATTTCCGGCGGCGCCAGACCCGGCGCGATTCGGCCCCAGCAATAAGTCAAGTTTTGTTCCTTTGGTGCCCACGTAGCCGACGGAAAGAATCAAATCCCGGGCGATTTCATTTTCAACCGTAAAATTCCAAGACTGGCCATAGGGCGTGCGGAAGTTCGGATCCACCGCATAAGTGTTGGTGAGAATTCCGGGCGCGACTACCGGGAAGCCGTTCTCCAGCGTCAAGACCTGCCGGGGACTGGTGAGCAGTGTGGACGCCTGGGCGAACGGTGGCTGGTTGGCAAGATTGCCCGTGAACCGGGAATAGACCGAGCTGTCATAAAAAAGTCCATAGCCCGCGCGCATCACCAGCTTGCGTTTGGTCCACGGCCGGTAGGCCACGCCGAGACGCGGAGCGAAATTGTGAGAATCGCTTCGAACCAGCGAATTCGGAAGCGAGCCGGGCGATTGCCCCGTCACCACTCCGATGCTGGAGAAGCCCGGGCCGATCTCGAGGTCGGATAGGTGGCCGTATTTTTCCGTAAAGGGCTGGAAAAATTCGTAACGCAAACCCAGATTGAGGGTGAGCCGGGAACCGGCGCGCCAATCGTCCTGGATAAAACCCGAATAGACCCAGGAACGAAAATAATTGCTTGAAGTTCCAAAGCGATCGGAGGTGGCCTGGGGCAAACCCAGAAGAAAATCCGCGAAATCAAACCCCGTCCCGGCCACCGGAAAACCTTGCGCGGTAAAATTGCTGGTGGTGAATCCGTTAAAGGTAAAGGTGCCGCGGGCGTTCGGGTCAGAAAGATTATTCTGCTGCACCCGGCGCAATTCGCCGCCCCACCGTATATTGTGTTTGCCCCGATTCCACAGGACAGAATCGACCAGCCGGAAAGTTTGCGGACGGACCAGCGAAGGGATGGTGTCACTGAGTCCGGTAAAATTGGTGAAGTCGATCAGCGGCAAACCATAATCGAACGGGTTTTGCGACACGCCTTGAATCCCCAGTTCCTGCGCAATGTTCTGCTGATTGGCGAACGGATTCAGCACCAGGGTTCTCGATCGATTGAAATTGAAAAAAAGCGTATTGACCACGTGGGGGCTGAAGATGTGAGTTTCTCCCAGATTCAAATTCTGTTGGCGGGTTGAAATCTGCCGGGTCAGCGCAGGGAAACTAGAGACCGCGTTGGAGTGCGAGGTATTCAAAAAATACCTTCCGTTCACATTGTCTTTCGCTCCCATCCGGCGATTGACCATGGCCATCAGACGGTTGCTGCGTGTAGGGAGCGCCTCTTGCAGGTGAAAGTTCTGCACCGCTCCCGGCAGATTGGGAAGCGGTATGTATTTCAAAAGGCCCATCGCGGCCGCATCCAATCTTGCTGCAGGAATTTGATTACCAAAAAAAGGAGTTCGCGGACCAGCGGGATTGGATTGCGGATCGTAAATGATGGGAGTGGTCCCGGCCAGGGGCCCGGAAGGAATGACGACTCCGGAAAAATCCCCGCTGCGTTCAGCAGGCGTCGGAACGCTTGCATAATTGTCAAACGCGCTCTTGCTGCGCTGGAGCTGGTAATTGAAAAAGAAACTGGTGTTGTCCTTGCCATTATAAATTTTAGGTATGTAGAGCGGCCCGCCCATCCCGATACCGAATTGTTCCCGATAGGAAGAAATCAAAGGAGAATGGGCGACGTTCAGTGGATAAGGATGCGCATCCACTGCCGAGTTTGCCAATTGCTCCATGACATTGCCGCGAATGCGATTGATTTGCGGCCGTCGCCCATTTCCCCGGCCACCAATAAAAATGACGCCCGGGCCACCGAATCCGCCGGGGCCGCCAAACCTGCCGCCGCGGCCACCGCCAAAGCCGCCTCCGCTCTGCGCCTCGCGATTACGCTGGAATTCTTCCCTCCGACTCTGGAAATCGTTTCCTTCGCCATTGGGAGTTGCAGCGCCACTTACGCCTCCAGAAAGTAAAAACGAATTGGCCGCGCTGGCTCCCATATCAGTTGCGGAAGAGTTGGAATCCGCGGCGGATAAATCGGCGCCTGAGGAAGACTCGTCTGGCGATTGTCCACCCGTCGCGGCGCCCTCGGAAAAACGCACGCTCCCGTCTCCGCCGCTTGCATCGCCGCTGATATCCCCGCCGGAGTCCTCACCCATCGCGACCGTCTGGCCGGCGCCGCCCTGGGCGCTCTGGTTCATCCGGCTTAGAATTCGCTGGCGGACCTCCGGCGGAAGCGATTGCAGATTCCGCGAGCCGCCCGCGCCGCCCGAATTCCGTTGCCGGGCCGACAAATCGCGCGTCTCCGGGCGCGCCATAAGAAGTGCGATGTTCACCTTGAGCGGCTGCGCCGTGCTGACCGGCACAGGGTCCCGAGCGTCGCTGCGGAACCCTACAAGTGAAACGTCCAGCTTGTAATCTCCCGGAGCGAGGCCGGCGAAAATATAATTCCCTTCCTCGTCAGTCCAGGTTTCTTTGCGCGCGCCCGTCTTTTTATCCGTGAGGATCACCGTGGCGCCCGGGACTGAAACTCCGCCGGGGCCCCGAACGTGCCCGGTAATCGATCCCGCATTCGCGGCCTGTTGGCTATGCAGACTCACGGGCGAAATGAAAAGCATGGCGATGAGCAGAAATGTCAGACTGGCGCCAGGCCATGGAAGCTTCTGCATGGGTGAGGATATAAACTCAGAAAAATGAATTCTCAATTCACTCACAGTTGGTTCCAAAATCTCAAAGTTAACCCTGAAATAATTTTGACGTTCCTCGCGCGTTTCTGGTTGCAGGCATTCGTTGCGGCGGCTTGTGGCGGGATGAACGCGCCGTTATCGCACGTCCTCCATATATAATTTGGTAACCGCGATCGTCGCAGGAGCGTCTGGACTATTGATGAGGTGATTTCCATGAAAAAGCAATTGTTTTGGTTCCTGTTAGTGAGTTCTGCTTTGGCGCTATGCCCCACGTTGGGTATGACCGCTCAACAGGGAGCCCAGGCGCAGCCGGAGCGTGGAGCGGGCCGCGGACCTGCCGCGCAGGGTGAGATGGCGCGTGGCACTATTACTTCGGTTGGAGTGGATCGCATCGAAATCAAAAAGCTGGATGGCACGGCTCAAGTGGTGATGGTGAATGACCAAACGCGCTATCGCCAGGGACAACAGGAAATTCAGATTGAAGACCTGAAGCCCGGAGACAGAGTTTTTGTTCGGGGCAAGACGAACGATAACAAGGAATTCGTCGCCCTGGGCGTGCGCCGGATCTCGGAGGAGGAGGCGCAGCGTTTTCAAGGAGGACCGGGCGGAGAGAATCGCACGGGCGGACGGATCATATCCATTGATGGCAATCAATTGAAAGTCCAAAACCCACGCCAGGGCGAGAGGTTGGTTATAGTGAACGACCAGACCACCTTCATGAAGGATGGGCAGCCCATCACCCTTAAGGACCTTAAAGTGGGCGACCGGGTTTTTGCAGTGGGCCAGGAAATCGACGGGAAATTTACCGCGACACGAGTAATGTCCGGCCCGTTTCGGCGCGGCGGCGGGCAGCGACAGCGCGGCCCTGGCCAGGAACCGAACAATCCTTAAGGCTAATGGACTTTCCCCGTAAGCTGCGGATTGGACAAGCCGTAATTGTGGATGTCACCGAAAGTTCCCACGCCGATATGGACAAGCGAAACCCATCGCTCCGCCCGATGATG
>DASYXZ010000279.1:0-3569 GCA_035934315.1 Terriglobia bacterium
CGGGGCGCATTGCGCAGCCGCAGCCTGCGGCACCCTTACAAACAGCACGACAGGCGCGGTCACCTACGTCGCGCCGAAATCCGTGGGCACGCTGCTGAATGTAACTCTCACGGCCACAGCTAAAGCGAATACGAAGACCACCGCCACTTTGAATATTTCAGTTAGTCCAGCCCCGACCATCTCTACAACTTCCCTGCCCGGCGCCATCAATGGCCAAAACTACAGCCAGCAGATTGTCGCAAATGGTGGCGTGGCGCCGCTCTTCTTCAGTATTACTTCGGGCAGCCTGCCAGCCGGATTCCATCTCGATACAAATGGTCTAATCACCGGCCGATCAACCTCCAACGGAGGCACTTTCAATTTCACCGTACTCGCCACGGATCAGGGGAATCCGCCACTCACCGCGTCTCAGGCGTACACAATCATAATTGCGCCTGCACCCATTCTGTCTATCCTTACGGCTTCTCTACCCAACGCCTCCCAAGGCAGTCCGTACAATCATCCTCTTACCGCTTCCGGCGGCGTTCCGCCCCTCACTTGGGCGATTACCCTAGGTGCTTTGCCGCCTGGGCTCTCGTTGAACACGACTACGGGGCAAATTTCCGGTACGCCCACGGCGCAAGGCACATTTTCCTTTACGGTCAAGGTGACTGACTCAGCGCTTCTCCCGCCCAATCAACAGCCGCAGACTGCCACTCAGGCTTTGAGTCTCACGGTCGGCGCACCAGGCTCTCTCGCAATCGCCACAACGTCGCTCCCTCAAGCAAATACCGCGACTCTTTATAGTCAGCAACTCCGCGTGACGGGCGGCGTGGGCCCTTTCAACTGGAAACTAACGGGCGGAATATTGCCATCCGGACTCGGTCTGAGCACCTCGGGCGTGATTTCCGGAGTTCCAACGGCCGTGTCGACCAACACTTTTTCCATGCAAGTCACCGATTCAGAGCCCATTCCGCAGAGCGCTTCGGCCACCTTAACCATTTCCATCATCAGTTCCGTCAACAACAACGCACTGCTCAACGGCAGCTATGTGTTCATCTTCAGCGGATTTAACTCCAATGGCCCGGTCGTACTCGGCGGAACATTGTTCGCAAATGGAACCGGAAATATTTTCGGCTCCGAGGATAGCAACAACAACAATCCTACCGGCTCTACTCAGAACAATGGCCCCGGGCCAGTTCAGAACACCACCGTCGCGGGCAGCTATTCCATCGGCTCGGACGGCCGCGGCAGCTTTACGCTCAACTCGGCTTCCATTGTTTCCACCTACCAGTTCGCGCTCGACGCGAGCGGCGACGCGCAATTAATTGAGGCGGACAATACAGGAACTCACGGTACGGGCGTATTGCGAAAGCAGACTGTTTCCAATTTTGCGCCGCAAGATTTTAGCGGAAACTATGCCTTCGAATTGGCGGGAACCGATCCTTCAGGCAAACGTGATGCCCTGGCCGGCGTTTTTAATGCCGACGGCATCAGCCTTTTCAAGAATGGAAATGTCGACACGAATTTCGCGGGCACCCTGGGAACAAATTTGAATGGCGTAACCGGCACGTTTCTTCTAGCCCAAAACGGCCGCGGTGCCGCATCCCTCGCTTTGCCGACTCCGGCCACTCTGAATCTCGTGTTCTATATGGTTACGCCCTCCGACGCGCTTTTTATCGGCATGGATCCAATCAGCCAGACAAATCCTATGACCGTTGGCGAAGCCTTGCTGCAATCTCAACCCTCGTTCGACAAGACTTCCCTCAACGGCCCGAGCGTCGCCACGGCTTCCGGGCTCGCGAGCTCGGGTAACGCCACCGCCCTGGCCGGCCTTCTGACCGCGGACGGAAATACAGGCATCAGCGCCACTCTTGACTCGAATGCGGGCGGCACCATCACTTCCAATGCGATTGCCAGCGGTTCTTACTCGGTGGCGTCCAACGGACGCGTCACAACCGGCGGTCTCAGCAACCAACTTGCGGTCATGTACCTCGTCGGACCGAATCAAGCTTTTGCTATCGGTCAGGATTCGGCCGCCTCGGCGGGCATTGTCGAGCCTCAAGTAGGAGCGCCCTTCGACGCCACCTCCTTCGCGAGCTACTTCACTTTTGGGCCGCCTCTGCCTCCCCCTTCGTTAACGTCTGACAAGTCATCGAACGATTTCGTTGGTTCTCTTTTGGCCGATGGCGCTGGAACTCTCTCGGGAAAATTGGACGAAACTGGCCCGACGGGAATTCCCAGTTCAAATTTGGCTCTCAAGGCCACGTACACCATCGGCGCGAATGGACGTGGCACCATCTCTGCAAGCTCCCCCTCGCCTCTGCCGCAGCTGTTCGTTCTCTACATGGTATCGCCAACGGAAGTTCGCGTGATTTCGACATCCGCCGCCGATACACATCCTCAAGTCTTCTTCTTCAACCACTGAGTTGTCGCCCGTTCTCTCACATAACGACGCTGCTGTCGCGCTGCGCCTCGGAGGAATATCCATGCAAACTTGCGTTCATCTTGGAAATTCAGACTTTCGCAGCGCCTTGGCTCGTACGCCGATCTTGTGGCTTGCCGTTTTCATCCTTTTTGGAACACTTGCGCCTCGCTCAATCGGTCAAACGTTGCCTTTGGTTCCGGCTTCGCGCGTGATTGATCTCACTCCTCACCCTGGATTTTTCAACGAGCCCTCGATTGCCGTGAATCCAAATAATCCACGCCAGATTGTGGCGGCCTATCAAGTCAGCGCGACCGCAGCCTCCTCATCCGACGCCGGAGAGCATTGGATGTTGGCTTCCGCAACGGCACCCAAGGATTACGCGGTTTCAGGTGACGTCTCAGTCGCCTTCGACAACAAAGGCCACGCATTTCTTTGCTACATCGCCTTCGACAAACTCGGCACGGAGAATTACTGGGCCCACAACGCAACGCGCAACGGCATCTTCGTGCGGCGCTCGAATGACGGTGGCAAGACCTGGAACCCCGAAGCCTCCACGGTCATCTCGCATCCCACCGATCCGGGCATTCCTTTTGAGGACAAACCCTTCATCGTCGCGGACACGAATCCAAAAAGTCCGCATGCCGGGAATCTCTACGTCGGTTGGACGCAATTCACACTCACGAAATCGACGATTTTATTCTCTCGCTCCACCGATGATGGCAGCACGTGGTCGGCTCCCATTGAAATCAGCTTTCACGAAGGCCTGCCACGCGACGACAATGGCGCGGTGGAAGGATTCAGCGGCGCTATCGGGCCAGACGGAACTATCTACATCGTATGGGCCGACGGCGACAATATTGCGTTTACCTATTCGAGAGACGGCGGTGAAACATTCGCCCCCTCGAAGAAAGTCCTCGACGTTGCGCCGCTCTACTTCAAGGTTTCCGGCATAGATCGTGCCAACGGCTTTCCTCAGATTTCCCTAGATCCAAAAGCGAACCGCCTCTTCGTTTCCTGGAGCGATTATCGCAATGGCGACGTGGATATTTTTGTCTCGACTTCTCAAGACAGGGGAGCATCCTGGTTCCCCGCGGTTCGCGTGAATTCGGATCCGATTCACAACGGCTCTGACCAATTCTTTCAGTGGCTGTCGGTGGACCCG
>DASYXZ010000283.1:0-3685 GCA_035934315.1 Terriglobia bacterium
GAAAAAGTCTTCAAGCCAATGCGTCCGAGCTTTTTCACATTGCCAAGGTCCGCCACGCCCAGACTGAGGACAGCAAAAACCAGCGGGATGACAATCATAATTAGCGACCGCAGCCAGATTTCTCCTGCCGGGGCGGTCACAAAGCTTATAAATTTTTCAAGGCCCGGCGTTCCGCCCCAGAAGAAATTTGCGGTAGCGCCCGTCACGAATCCCAGGGCGAATCCAATCAGGATGTGCAGGGTATTGGGGCCGGACGCGTGGACAGATTTTTGAGTCGCGGCTCCGGGTCTGCCCAAATCTTCCTGCTGGGCGGATGGCTGCGCAGCGTCAGACATAGGGGTTTGGGTTTTCGTGAAAGAGTTTAGAAACGATTCCCGAAAAAAGCGCGCGCCATTTCCGGCGACTGGATTCCTAAGGCGCACGCCAATCACAAAGCAAAGACTACAACGCTGCCGCTGTGTTGACGGTTGAGCAAACTTCCGCGGTGGTCACCAGCCGCGCGCCAGCAGCAACCATTTCATCAAGGGCGCGGCGACCGCCTTCTGCTGTAATTTCCTTGATCGCGTCCACCACAAGATCAACCTGAAAATCGTGTTGGCGCAACGCCAGGACCGCGGTGCAGACGCAGTACTCGGTGGCCACTCCAAAAACCACAAATCGAACCGGGCCAAGGGACCTTGAAAGTGCGGCGAGAATTGTTTCAAAATTGGGGTTGCTGGCAACGTCGTACTCCGTTTTTTCAATGATGAACTGGCCCGCCCACTCTTGCGGAGGCGCAAACGCTCCCGGGCGGTTCGCGATCACGACTGGCGAAGCCATTCTTGTTTCAGGAATGCGGAACTGCCCTGCCGCGCCCACGACGCAGTGCGGTGGCCAATCGGCAAAAGAGGGATCGTCAGGCGGGTGCGCGTCTGCCGAGGATAAAATCGGAATACGATTCTCCCGCGCAAACGTGATAAGCGCCTGAAGATTGAGTGTAATCGATTCCGCGCCGGGAACGTAAAGCGCCCCGGTGGAAGTCATAAAATCCACTTGCGTATCGATGTCGAGAAAAACGGGCGCTCTATGCGTGGCGGCGTCATCGGGAACCCGGGCGGATTTCATAAATTCCGCGGAAACAAAATACTGACGCCGCACATCTTCCAGCAACCGTTCGAGCGCCGCGCTGTGCGCCACTGGATAACGAGGACCGTCGTGCAGGGCCTGGAAGCGCTTTGGCAGGCGTTGGAGATTACTTAGCGTTCTGGCCCGAGCCTCTTCAATGGACGCCCGCGTCTCGATGCGGCGTCCATCCCGCATGACGGGCTGAATCAGCGCCTCGCCATCAGGAAAATCCTCTGTCGAGCGGGCGATAACATCGTGATGGAACT
Source organism: Terriglobia bacterium (assembly GCA_035934315.1). GTDB lineage: Bacteria > Acidobacteriota > Terriglobia > UBA7540 > UBA7540 > DASYXZ01. The sequence continues at coordinate 1,371 of DASYXZ010000283.1, forward strand.
CAGTTCCCTTCCCGTTTGGCGTGGCGCGCGAGAACCGGAAAATCTGTTTGCGGCCGGGCCAGTGGGCTTTTTGTTCGCTGAACTTGGTCTTGAATTCGATTCGGCCATCCTTCTCGGTTTCAACCAACTTATAAACCACGCCCAGTGCGGGAACATCGCGCGACGTGGCGAGTTCCGTGCCCACACCAAACAGATCGATGGGCGCGTCCTGTGCCACCAGTTCTCCAATCCTGTATTCGTTCAAGTCGCCGCTCGCGACAATTTTAGTTTCCTGGAGGCCGTGCCGATTGAGAATTTCCCGGACCTGGCGGCTCTTTTCCAACAAGTCGCCGCTATCCAGCCGAACGCCCGGAACTTTTCGCCCGAGGGTGGCGGCGGTTTCCGCGCCGAGCAGGGGATCGTAGGTATCAATCAGAAGAAATGCGGTATCGGGAAAAGTTTCGAGAAGGGCCGCAAAGCTTTCGCGCTCGGTCGGGTAAACCTGCGTCCAGGAGTGCGCCGCGGTGCCGGCCAGCGGCACTTGATAGAGGTAGCCCGCCAGCACGTTACTCGTTCCCGCGCAACCACCCACGTAAGCCGCGCGCGCAGCGCGCACGCCCGCTTGCGGTCCCTGAGCGCGTCGCGTGCCGAACTCCCAAACGCCCCGTCCCTGAGCGGCGCGCACCACACGGGCCGCTTTGGACGCCACTAGAGTTTCAAAATTGATTACCGAGAGGAGATAGGTTTCCACAATCTGCGCCGCGGCAATGGGCGCAGTCACTTGCAGGATTGGCTCGCCGCCGAAGATGAGCGTGCCTTCCGGAACGGCGTCAACGTCACCGGTAAATTGAAAGGCGCGCAGGTATTCGAAGAACGAATCAGAAACAGTGTGGAAAGCGGGCTGGGCGCGCAGAAAGCGAATGTCTTCGTTGTTGAAGCGAAGATTTTCAAGATAGCCGAGAACTGAATCCAAACCAGCCGCCACCAGGAACCCGCGCTCTGGGGGCAACTGACGCACGAAAAGCTCAAACGTGGCCCGGCACTCGATGCGGTGCTCGAAAAAACCCGCAGCCATCGTCAGCTCGTAAAGGTCGGTGAGCAACGCGCGGTTTGTATTGGTTTCCAGCATATTGCCGGCCGGCCGCCGGCGCGCCAGGGCTGGCGGCAAAAAATTATGATCCGCCGGCCGCCCGTAAAAAAGCGTTTATCGTGGGTCGATGTTCTTCAGTCCCAGTATGGCGGTTGAAACAGGAGAGAGTCAAGCGGGTCTGATTATTTACTCATTTCTTGATCGATGGCAGTGAGAAGAGCGTCAGGAGGCTGGTACCGGCCCTGGGGGTCGATCACGTAAAAATTATTATTCGTACCTCTTTTAAGGCGAATATGAAAGGCTCCGATCGCCGACAAATAAACTCCATTTCGTTTTACTTCCTTAATCTCATTTGTGGAAATATCAAACGAGTGCAAGGGTCCGCCGAGCACTCCGCGGGTCACCGCGCGCTGGCCCTGAAAATGGATCATGCCGTTGCCTACGGTCATCCAGCCAACACACGCGTTTTGCCCCGCTGGCATGCCGTGATCGTGAGCCACCAAGAAGGTCGCGACATTCGAAAAAGTGGCGGCGGTGGCGTTTTGGCTGGCAAGCTGGACGCGAACTGATTGGACGGGCACCCCCGACAAGGGCGATGGGGTATAGGTGATTTCCACTGTATCGCCCGGATGATGAGAGGAAACCAGGCTCGCCAGGTCAGCCGGGCTAGTCACGGGTTGGCCGTCAACACTTAAAATCTCAAAGCCCGCGCGGAGTCCGGCGCGATAGGCTGGGGTTCTGGGGTTGACCTGTGAAATATAGACGCCCTTCATTCCCGGCTGCTTATTCGGAGCCACCCTCAACCCAATCGCGGCGCCTTGGGACGGAGGGGCAGCGGGAGGGGCGCTCTGGGCCGTGGAGCCGGTGTTGTCCTGGCTGAAAGCGGCCGCGGACTTAACTGCTTCAAGCGTGGTAGTGACGCTGGAAGTTTGTCCCGGCTTGAGTTCGACTTTTTGTTCGTAGTCGCGATACCCAGCAAGCGACAGGCGGACCATGTGCTCGCCCGGCGAAAGTTCGCTGAATCTCACGCGGCCTTCGGGACTGGTGCTGGCCTTGGGCTCGTCATCAATGTAGACCTGCGCCCCGCCAGGCGTGGCCTCAATCAGCAGGGTGGGAGCGCCCGACCCAGTCTCGCTGCTGGAAGAAGCAGGCGACTCAGCGGCGGATTGCTTGGGCGCCAATTGCCGCAGAACTTTCAAGAGATCGTCGTTGCCGCCGGCATTCAGGAGTTCTTTTTCCGTGTCGG
>DASYXZ010000301.1:0-7222 GCA_035934315.1 Terriglobia bacterium
TGGAACAGTTGATGAAGACTTCCATGGGATGCGGAAAGGCCCGGCCTTTCTGCACGAGGTGATCGCTCAAAAGCCGGAAACTACCGCGTTGAGAGAAGACGGCAGTTTCATCGTGGAGCGAGCCGTCCCTGAAGTGGAATATCAGCTCGAGGGTCACTCGCCCGCCATGGACGACCTCGAACATGTCTCCGTAGGCGATGGTCGATCCCGCAAGCGTGCGCAAGGCGAGACAGCCGTGAGTCAATCCCTCCGTATACCGGACGGGTATCTGCTCCGCAGGCAGGATGCCTGATTTGAGCAGTGCTACGCAAATTAGCAGGAAGGTTTGGGGCCAGGACCGGACACGTTTTACCATCGTCCTACCAAAGTATAAATCTCTCCTTACTGCATTACTCTCGGGCGTACCACTGCCCCACCAAAAAACAGAAGACGCGCTGCGCGTCGAAATGTTTTCGCCGATTTTTTTCGATCTCAATTCGAAGATGCGTTTACGGCCGTTTCCGTTTTTAACGGCCCATAATCCTTGGCCAATTTTTGCACCTGGAAAGTCTTCTTACCTGAACCGTCCTGAGTCTCCTTCCCAGTCAGGTCAACTCGTTCGCCTATTGTCAGATCCGGCTTCAAAGCAACCTCTGAGTAGTTTCGATAGTCTTTCACATTGGTTACTCTGACCCAGTTTTGCGCCGGCTGCGACCAGTTGTTCAATGAGGCATGGGGCTGAGCAGCCTTGTGCCGATGATGAATGTAGAGGGCGATGCCGACCACGGCCGCAGCCACTCCGACACCGATCCCAATAGCTTTCCCGTTTCCGTAACCACCGCTCGGAGCCGTGTACGGGGTGGACGTTGTTCCACTTCCCGTTCCGCCTCCGTATTGCGCAAGAGCAGTGGCTGAAACGGCAGCGCACAGGACACTAACTTGGACTAACCGAAGCAAGAAATGCGAACGCATATGTTCTCCTCCCTTTGAATTTGAATTGCAACTTTAGCCATGTACTCGCCCAAAATCCCGACGGAAACCGGCAATTGACCCGAACTCGAACCTCTATGGGACGGTTCGCACTCCGAGTTGGACGAATCCAATTAAACATCCTTGCAGAATCTTCATCGTGCCCCGATAAAACGAAGGTTTCTCCGTCCAACCATTATGTATGATGGCCGTGGCACCCCTTACATGTGTCATCAAATCGTCAGTTTCTTGTAACTTTATTGTGTTGTGGTAGGAAGCGTCCAGCGAGTTACTTAAAAAGGCGACATACTGTGGGGCGTGGGCGAACGAACTGCGCTTTCTATGGAGTACTCAAAAGGCAGATTATTCTCCCGCGCTGCGCGTAGAGGATGAGATCCTTGGGACGCCGTTACAGCAGTTTGCATCCGACGAGACATGCAGGCAGGATAACCGCTTACTTACTTGTGATTGTAAATTGGATTGGCTGTCGCCGGGTCATAATCCCGGCCGTACTTATTCTTATGGGTCTGAACAAGTTTGCCAGACTCCGGAAGGCGGATGATACCAAGAGAACACGGATCGCCTGATATGGTTATTTCTCGAACTAAATTGTTCAGCACTTCTGGGGAAGAACGTTCGTTCCACACATGAAGCTGGTACCGGCCTGCCGGCACACTTGGAATTGAAATCTCTCCCTCGCTGTTCGAAATACCATAATAGGGAGTCGCGAGGACGATAACCACAGCGCTCATTTCCGAATGGATGTTGCAAAAGATGTAGCAAATGCCTGGGCGGTCGAAATTGACCATCCGCGTCGTACCAGCCTCATAAAGGCCGAGGTCGAAGCGCTTCCCGTCAAAGAGCGAAAATACATTATGAAAAAAAGGATCCCGGTTTGGGAACTCCACTTGCGAACCTACCGGAACTACGAGAACGTGCGGATGAAATCGCTTGTTTTTCTGCACAAGCCGGAAGCGTGTCCCTGCGACCTCGTGCGGAATTCGGTCAGGTTGTTCCACTGACTTGAGGATTGGGGTAAGCCACAAGACCGCACCCCGGTCAGGTGCGTTATTCCTTTTGCCTGAAGTATCGAATCGGGTAACCCTGGCTTGCACTGTGGCGGCATTAAGGATTGTGGGAAGCCAGAATCCGAGCAATGCCAAAACGCCCGCGGCAATACATTGGGTCAACGCTCGTACCATAAGTACCCTCTCAAAACAGAACTCCTACACCAACATTTACTTGGTCCGCCCTGGATTTATCGTGATCAGTCTCCGAGGTCCAAAGCCGGCGATACTCGGTTGAAAAAATCCAGTTGGAAAATGGGCGATAAACGAAGTTAAGAAAAGCAGTCTGGTTGCGCGTTTGTAAGACATAATTGGCACCCTGCCTGATGGAGAAGCGCCTTAAATCCGCGGCGGAAGGATCGTCTTCGCCAAATGCGCCATTCAGTTCGAGTTTTTCCGTCATCTCGAATTTCAATTGTGACCACCCTCCGGTGGAGTTCAATCCCAAGACAGATGTGCCCGGATCCGTAAGTGAACCGCTGGTTAGGATACTCCTCCCGGAACCTCCCCCCAGACCGCCTAGGGCCCGTCCGCGGTAAAACTCTCCCGTCAGGTAGAGGCGGCTCGAAAGGGGCAGATTCCAATCTGCCGTACCTGCCCAAGCGTCCAGTGTTCGCCCAAAACCCCAATCCTGCCGAGAATAATATGCTCCCGCGCCCAGCGTGACAGCATGCTCATTGGTGCCGTGGTTCCAGGAGAACCTGGTCGCGTAGGCAGGTTGGCGAGCTCTTTCCCCTGCCCCGGGAGATCGTTGGAACGAATCACTGGGATATTCGCCTGCAAGCGGGTCTAGAATCCCAGCCTGCACCATGAGGCTCGAGACGTCCGTGAACTTCAGGCTATGCTCAATACGGAGTTGTGGTGTCCATTTCCACAGGTTCCCCGAATAGGAAAAAGCGGGCAAGGCCAGCGAGGCAAACGAAGTAGGAGACTGTGGTGAGAAGAAGAGCGCATCCTGCCCGGCGACGATTGATGTGTGGGGCCAATCCATCCGGGCAGTAACCGTCCTCAGCCGTGCCAGGCCCGTAGTCACGCCGTCCCCCGTCGCTGGGAATCCTCCAAAAAAGTCGGCATGTATTTCAGCGCTGGTCCGGGCGCCGCCCAGAGTGGGACCAATTACCTCTAGGCCGAGCATGGTTTGACGCACCGTGGCGCCGAAACTTCCGCCGGTATCGAGCGGACCGCGTCGCACGGCGAAAGAGGGGAGATCGATACTGTCCACCGACCCGCGATTACCAAATACGTTAAGGAGCGCGATACCGGAGAGTTTTACCCGGTACTTGGATTCGCTTTCCACCTTTGTCTGGTATTGCTCATCAACTTTCGCCCCCAAAAGTTGCTGATCTTCCTCCAGCTTGGCGAGGCGTTGATCGGTTGCGTCGGGTCGGCTAAGAGGACCCTTGGGGATCGGGTAGGGCCCCGATTCAGCCGTCGAGGTCTGCTGCGACGTCAGTTTCGTTATTTGCCCTTTCATGGAAGCAAGTTCCTCTCGTGTCTGTTGAACCTCATTGTGCAAGTTCCTAATCTCCTCCCTGGATTGAGCTGCTTCGGCCCTCATGGCGCCCAAGATTGACTTGAGCTCCTGAGTACGCGCCTGGAGATCCCGAAGCGACTCGGATAACGCCTCAGTCTGCGGTGCAACTTCGACATGGCCCGCTGTTTGGCATCGGCACAGGTCCGGGTTGCCAAGCAGCACGGCCATCAGCGCTATTGGAAGTATTGTGCACTCGAGCCGATTATGTTGTTTCATGGGACTACCTCCCTACGGAGAGACTCTGACCCGCTTTTCGCCCAGGTCGTTTGCGGATACGATTACACAAATGTGATCTGGTCAATTGCTTAGTGTGGATTATAGCATCGAGGGAGACTTTGCCCAACCGGTCTGCGAACCTGAGATGGCGACACAATTGTCAAAACATTGTAAATTCTCTCCCGGTCTTTGCCTGGACTATAAGTAAAGTAAAATCTAAGCTAGGTATTTAAACGGGGCGACTATCGTTATTGTGTCGCTTTGCGAAGGCCTGAAAGCAATGCCTGCCCTGCGGGACAGGCGCCCACCGCTTTTAGTTTTGGGAGGTGGGCCCGCAAGCGATTGGACAACCATTTCGCCGGCGGAGATACTAATGAACATATGGAAAGAATCCTTCTCATCGAAGACGACCGTAGAATCCACAAGGCTTTGAAGCACCTCTTCGAAAAGGAGGGGTATGCGCTCGAAGTGGCCGCAGATGGCGCCGTGGGGCTGGAGGCCTTCCGCGCCAGGAAGCCGTCATTAGTCATCCTTGATCTGACGCTGCCACTTGTTCCCGGACAAGAGGTTTGTCGCGAGATTAACCGGCAAGCCCCCACTTTACCCATAATCGTTCTCAGTGCGGCCGCCGATGAATTAGACAAGGTGTTAATGCTCGAGCTCGGGGCAGATGATTACGTTACAAAGCCCTTCAGCCCGCGAGAGCTGCTGGCGAGGGTGCGGGCGGTGACGCGCCGCGCTCATCATGCAAGTGTTGAGTCGCCGTACGCCTTCGACGATGTTTCCGTGGACTTTGAGAAGATGCAATTAACTCGCTCCGGGAAACCGGTTCCCCTGACACGGCAGGAGTTCAAGGCCATGAGGTATTTCGCGGCAAACCCGGAGCGCGTCATCTCGCGTGAGGAACTACTGAGCGAGGTCTGGGGTTATAATTGTTATCCCACAACTCGAACTGTGGACAATCATCTCTTGAGTCTTCGACAGAAACTGGAGAAAGACCCCACGCACCCGGTTCATTTCCTGACCGTGCACGGAGTTGGCTACAGATTTGCACCGTGAAGCGAACGGTCGTGGAGAGAAGCCATATGCTGGCGCCCAAAACGTTAGAATCCCGTGGTCATCTCATGGCCAAAGGTCGGTTACGAACCAAATTTCTGCTCTCGCTGTTGGTAATCACCACCGGACTCACTTCTGCCACCTTACTCATTGTGCAATATCGCGTCCGGCTGCGAGTACGAGATGAAATGACCGAGGCTCTGGTGAATTCGGTGGTCACCTTCAAGGATTTCCAGCGCCAGCGTGAGGCCATGCTGGCGCGATCAGCGGGGTTGGTCGCCAATTTGCCGAGCCTAAAGGCATTGATGACGACGGAACATGAGCAGACCATCCAGGATGCTTCGGGAGATTTCTGGCGGCAAATCGGAAGCGATCTCTTCGTCCTGGCGGATAGGACCGGGAAAGTCATGGCGCTTCACACGACGACGACAGGCCTTACCCCGGCGGAGGCACAGCAATTCTTTGCCCGCTGGCTCCAGAATGGACAGCCCTTGGACTGGTGGTTTGGGAACGGTCATTTGTATGAAGTTTCCCTTCAGCCCATCTACTTCGGTTCATCATCCGACAACACTTTGCTGGGAGTCCTTGCTGTGGGTTATGAAGTGGACAACCGAGTGGCCCAGCAGGTGAGCCAGATTGCCTCCAGTCAGGTTGCTTTTCGTTACGGCACGGACATCGTCGGGAGCACTCTTCCCGCGCGCCTGCAAGGAGAGCTGATTCCAAGGGGCGACCTCATTCCCAGTCGCGCAGCTCAGGGACCCGTGGACATCCAACTTGCCGACGAACGCTTCCTTTCAACTTCAGTGGAGCTGGCCCCGGGTACTGTCCCAGCCGTCAGCCTCTACGTGTTGAAATCATACGACCAGTCGACAAAGTTCTTGAAGAGCATAAACCAGTTACTATTGGCCGTAGGGCTTGCCGCTGTGGTTGCCGGCAGTGCTCTTGTGTTCTTCATTTCCAAGACCTTTACGCAGCCGCTCGATAACCTGGTGGCCGGTGTGCGTGCGCTCGAGAAAGGCGACTTCACCTTTCCGTTGGAAGCGCGAAGCAATGATGAAGTCTCGGAGTTGACCCGCGCCTTCAATCGGATGCGACAGAATCTTGAGAGGACACAGGATGAACTGTTACACGCCGAGCGCCTGGCGACTACGGGACGCATGGCCAGCACCATTTCCCACGACCTTCGCCATCCGCTAACGGCCATATTGGCCTACGCGGAATTTCTCTCAGAAGGCAACCTGGGTGAACAGCAACGGAAAGACCTCTACGAGGAAATTCGCCAGGGTATAAGCCGGATGACCGACCTCATCAGTTCACTCCTGGAATTCTCCAAAACCAGGGAAGCCTTGCGCCCCGTATATGTCAGCTTAGAAGAAATTGTGTACAGAGCAATTCAAACCATCCATGCGCGACCCGAATTTCGGCGGATCAATATATCTGTATCTGCCGGCATCACTGAAGGTTGGTTTGACGCCGGAAAACTTGAGCGAATTTTTCACAACCTTTTGTTAAATGGATGTGAGGCGGTCTCTCCGGATTTCGGAAGAGTCCAAGTGAACATTCTCACCACTCCCGAAGGGGTTGAAATCCGCATTGCAGACAACGGGCCAGGCATTCCCGAGCCCGTGCGGACGAGCGTCTTTCAGCCATTTGTGAGTTATGGAAAGAAAAACGGGACCGGTCTCGGCCTCGCAGTAGTGCAGAAAATCATTCAGGACCATGGGGGAAATGCGACTGTGGAGAGCACAGGCCCTGCGGGTACCGTCTTCAGGCTTATCCTCCCCCTGAGCTTGATGGAAAACGTATATGTTCCCTGAAGAACCTTTCTCTCCTTGTCAACTACCGGAAGGATGCATTAAAACAAGCAGGCAATGCAAAAGCGTAAGGCCGCGAGCGATAAATTTATGATCCGAGTGCAATGACTTTGGAATCTCGGCCAACCTCGCGAGATTAAACCTCATTGATCACGGCGAGCCCTCTGATTTGTTAATCACCGTCTTTTGACGGGTGACTTGGCTTCGGTTGCAGCGATTGCAGATATGTGACGAGCTGCCATCGCCTCTGGTCGGGCAAGTTGGACCATGATGGCATTCCCTCTTTAAGGTTCCCATTCTTCAGAAACCAAAAAAGCCTGCCGGGTGAGGTCATTTCAATTATGGGAGAGTGTAAGTCCGGAGCGCGTTCCCGGCCGCGTCCGTCGAGGCCGTGACATTCGGCGCAGTGGCGCTTAAAGAGTTTTTCCCCGGCCAATAATGCATCCCCCTGTCCGGCATAGGGATTTTTCCAGGAGTCAACTTTGGCCGGAGCCTTGCCCAACTCTGCTCCCAATTCCTCAGGCTTGGGAGGCTTTTTTCTACCCAGCGTAATTCCGCATTCCAGGAGTAGAACCAACAACAAAATC
>DASYXZ010000005.1:0-9495 GCA_035934315.1 Terriglobia bacterium
TTCCGAGTGTCAGGTAGAGCGCGTCAAAAAGTTCAAAACCCTTGCGAAGGATTTCCTGATCAGTCCATTCCATCTTTCCCCAACCTTTGGTGATTAATTCGATTGCCTTGCCTTCCGGGCGCCCGAACTTGTTGTCTTCCAAGTCGCCGTCGTGAATCAGTTGGGCAATTTGGGTCAGTCGCTTCTCGCGGAGACGAAAGTGTTTGATCAGGGTTTCAAACGTGCATTGGTCGCCGACATGCGTGAATTCGCCCCCGAACATGTCGAATCGGATTGCCTTCGGGTATGCCTCGGCGTCGGGAGAGAACACAAACTTCGCTTTGGGATCGATGAAGTGTTGAATGAGCCACGCGGAGCCCACCCGATCCACCTCGGGCCGTGGCCGGGTCTGCCAGACGCGGCCACTGTACTCCTCAATTTTTTTGCGGCTTGCTACGCTGTCGCGTCCATGGGCGCGTGTGCGTTCTTCAAGCTCCTTCATCAAGTCCTCAGCTTCTTTCCTCTTCCTGCATCCAAAAAAGTCAATGGCCATCAGGTCGCTCAAACGCCGGTTGAGGCTCCTAAAGCCCTGAAGAAGTTGCCCCGGGCTGCGGCCGGCGGCCGACCGAAGGGTGAGTCTCGCGTCCCGGATGAGCCTCTCATATTGCAGCGCGCGCGCGCCGCTGAACAGGGCCATCACTTGTTTGTTGGTAAAACTGTGGACCCTCGACACCTCCACCACCGAACCTTGGCCCTGGTACTTCTGGACCTCGGCCTGCAGCCAATGGAATTTTTCCAAATTGCCCGGGTCCAGCGGCAAAATATAGGCGCAGTTCTTCCAATTCAAGGCGCCATATTTCTGCAGTTTCCGCCATATGCTTACGCGCTTGCTCGCCCTCCGGGCGGAAAGCTGGAACATGAACATCAGCCAGTGCGCGCCCTTCTCTTCATGAGATGTCTTTGTGCCATCCATATCTCAATGTTATATATATACCCATATTCATGGAAATTCAAGCTCCTCCAATAGAATTTTATTCCTGTATAGGATTGGAAAGGTCCCTTGTATCTTCGCTTGTGGGGTTCAAGCGGATGAGCGATAAGAGGATGAGAGAGGCCGTTGTCCTCGCGGGGGAAAGGGCAGCGGAAGCTTTGCTTCTTCGCGGCTCGGTAAATGCGCGGTTCGACTTCGCTCATTCCTCGAATCCAGCTCGCGACCTTGAGCGGAACTCGAAGGGCCCCTACGCGACCGGAGGCCAACGACCATCCCTGCTGCCGCCTGGATTCCGCCGGGCGAGCCATCCCCGCGGCAGTTGGAGTCCGTGCAGGGTTGTAAACCGGTGTGTTTCTCCTTGACACGGGGTTCGCTCCGACTTAACCTTCGCTTCGTAGTAACAATTCCCCAGTGGCAGTCTCTTTAGGTATGACTTCGCGTGACGTCCGCGAACTCTCGACCCCCGGCAGGCAGGCGGGATACGAGATGATTAAATATTCAGATTCACTCAGCTATGAAACCGCTCGGGGAACGGGCGGCGTTTGGCGTTTGCTCAAGGCAAATGTTTTGCATGTCAAAGGTAGTTAACCATGCCAATAATAATCAAAGAGAGGCAGGCAGGTTCGGTGACCATCCTCGAGTTGAGCGGACGACTATTCATCGGGGAGGCCAGCGATGAACTGGATCAGAGCTTGCAAGGCTTCATGTCCGCCGGGCGGGTGAATTTGCTTCTTGATTGCAGCCACGTGAGTGGCATTGACAGTCAGGGCATAAAATCGCTGGTGCGCGGAGTTATTTCAGCGCAAAAACGCGGCGGTAAATTGAAGCTCCTGAAGCTTTCCCATCGGGTGAAAGAAGTATTGCAAATCACCCGGCTGCTGACCGTCATCGAATCGTTTGACGATGAAGGCGATGCGCTGCAAAGTTTCTCTTCTCAGAATCCACCTCGGGTTGACCCAGCCTAGTTTTTTATACGCGCGTTAATGTAAGTCTTGATCGCGTCGCGGTCTTTGATGGAGAGGGTGGTAAATTCAACCGCGATATGGTCGGTCTTCTCACGGCGCAGGACTTTCGCGCGCGGCTTTAAGGGCGCGGTCGCGGTGGGCAGCTCAAATTCCAAATCAATTTCCTGGCCGGCGTCGAGGCCGCCCGAAGGTCCCATGAGCATTCCATCTTCGCAGATATCCACGCTTCCCGCCTTGAATTGCCCCTGGCGGTGGCCGGACCATTTGCAGGTGACGGTGGCGCGAAAAGGCAGCCTCGCGTATTTCCGTTTCTCTTTGAGCATGGCGCCGCGCGCGGCGCCAAAGAGGGCGCAGATTCGCTCCCGGGTAAAGGGTTTGCCCAGGAAAAAGCTGGCTCCGGCATTAAATCCCTTTCGCATGGTGTCGGCGTCGTCAAGTCCGGTCAGCATTACGATGGGCACCTGGTGGTTGAGCCGCGAACTCCGGATGCATCGGGTCAGCTCGAAGCCGTCCACGTGGGGCATTTTCACGTCCACCACGACGCCATCATATTTCTCGCTCTCGATCAGCCGGAGCGCGTCCCGGCTGTCGGCCACCATCAGGACCTCACACCCGAGAGGCTCCACCATGGTTTTAAGAAGCTTCAGTATTTCCGGTTCATCATCAACCGCGATGATTTTTAGCGCCATGCCGTTGGGCCTTGTGCCTTGGAAAAAACTTTTCGGGGTTGCCTTTTCAATGATAACCTTCTTGAAGAAAAATTCTCCAAGAGAAAAAATCAGAGGTCATGTTACAGTCGGACCCTAAAGGCGTCAACCCGGGTTCCCGGAAGGCGTCGAAGGCTAATCCGGATTATTATTTCCGGGACATGACTTTTAAGACTTAAAAATATACGGTATGCTTGCGCCTTTCAGATTGGGGCGGGGAAGAAACCACTGAGCGGCTCCTGCGATCCTGGCCACGCTTCGCGGTTGAGGAAAAAACACTGGAGCTTTTAATAACCGTGCTGAGCCGGGACCTTTATGAAAGATAAGCGCGACAACCTTGCCCGTTCCCTGAGGCCAAAAATGACTCAAGAGGAAATACGACTGGAAGAATCCCGCCAGCGCAACATCCACTGGAAACGCTGGGGACCGTACTTGAGCGAAAGGCAGTGGGGCACCGTGCGCGAGGATTACAGCCGCTATGGCACAGCGTGGGAGTACCTTCCCCACGATCATGCGCGGTCAAGGGCCTACCGATGGGGGGAAGATGGCTTGGGAGGAATTAGCGACCGGCATCAGCTTATATGCTTCGCGCTGGCTTTATGGAATGGCCACGACCCTATTTTGAAAGAACGCCTCTTTGGCTTGACCGGCAACCAGGGGAATCATGGCGAGGACGTTAAGGAATATTACTTCTACTTGGATTCGACTCCGACGCACTCCTACATGAAATACCTCTACAAGTACCCGCAGGCGGAATATCCCTACGGGTGGCTGGTTGAGGAAAACCGCCGCCGAGATCGCCAAGCGCCAGAGTTCGAGCTGATTGATACCGGCATTTTCAACGATGAACGGTATTTCGATGTTTTTATTGAGTACGCCAAAGCCGCGGTGGAAGATATTCTGGTTCGTATCACGGTGCACAATCGCGGCCCGGAAGCCGCCGAGCTTCACCTGCTCCCCACTTTGTGGTTTCGCAACACGTGGTCTTGGGGAATTGATGATCGCCGCCCGAGCGTGGCCAGGATCAAAGCGCCGCGCGGAATGGCCGTCCTTGAAGCGGAACAGAATTATTACGGGAAGCGATGGTTGATCTGCGAAGGATCTCCGGAACTTCTTTTTACCGAGAATGAAACGAATTTTGAGCGGCTGTTCGCCTGGACGAACCGCACGCCCTACGTCAAAGATGGAATTGACCGTTACATTGTCCACGGCGCGCAAGATGCCGTTAATCCTGCGGGCACGGGGACCAAAGCTGCGGCGCACTATTCCGTCCAAATCCCTGGCGGTCAAAACACCGTACTCCGTCTGCGTCTTACCGATCAACCGCCGAAGCCCGGATTATTTGATCGCAATTTCGACGCTGTCTTTACCACCCGAATCGCCGAAGCCGACGAGTTTTATGCCCAACGCAGGGGCAAGGGCACCTCGAAGGATGCCCTCAACATCCAGCGGCAAGCCTTCGCCGGGCTGTTCTGGTCCAAGCAGTTTTACCATTACGATGTCCGCGCCTGGCTGCAGGGGGATCCCGCCGGGCCAACTCCTCCCGCGGAGCGCCTTGAGGGGCGCAACAGCGATTGGACGCACTTGTACAATGCAGACGTCATCTCCATGCCCGACAAATGGGAGTATCCCTGGTATGCAGTTTGGGACCTGGCCTTCCATTGCGTGGCAATGGCGCTCGTGGATCCGGATTATGCCAAGGAGCAGCTTATTTTGCTCCATCGCGAGTGGTACATGCACCCCAGCGGCAAATTGCCCGCTTACGAATGGGCCTTCGATGATGTGAATCCGCCGCTGGCCGCCTGGGCTGCGTGGCGTGTCTATAAAATTGAAAAGCGGGTTCGGGGTAAGGCCGATCGCAATTTTCTGGAACGAATTTTTCATAAACTGTTGTTGAATTTCACTTGGTGGGTGAACCGAAAAGACCCCGAGGGGCGAAATGTTTTCCAAGGCGGGTTCCTCGGCCTCGATAACATCGGAGTGTTTGACCGCTCGAAACCATTGCCCACCGGGGGAACGATTGAGCAGTCAGATGGCACAAGCTGGATGGCCATGTATTGCCTGAACCTTCTGGCCATCGCACTGGAGTTGGCGCGCGAGGATTCTGCTTACGAAGACGTGGCAAGCAAATTCTTTGAACATTTCTCTTATATCGCCCACGCCATGAACGATATGGGGGGCGATGGGATCTCCCTTTGGAACGACCAGGATGGATTTTACTATGACGCGCTGCACCTGCCCAACGGGTGTCACTTCTCGCTAAAAGTGCGGTCCATGGTGGGCTTGGTTCCACTGTTTGCAGTGGAATCACTCGAGCCAGAATTTGTGGAAAAATTCAGCCACTTTAAAAGACGCATCGGGTGGTTTATTCACAATGTTCCCGACGTGGCAGCTTCCGTTGACAGGTCGGAAAAGAACTCACACGGATCACGGTATCTGCTCTCCATCGTCAACCGCGACCGGCTGGTCTGCGTGTTGCGGTACATGCTCGACGAGTCCGAATTCTTCGCTCCCTACGGCATCCGGGCGCTTTCCAAATTTCATCACGGCCATCCCTACGTGCTCCACATTGACGGTCACGAGTACCGGGTGGACTACGAGCCGGCGGAATCCACCACCGGTCTCTTCGGCGGAAATTCCAACTGGCGCGGGCCCATCTGGTTTCCGCTCAACTTTCTGCTGATTGAATCGCTGCAGAAGTTCCACCATTATTACGGCCCACGCGTTAAAGTGGAATGCCCGGCGGGTTCCGGCCAGATGCACACGTTGTGGGAGGTGGCCGCCGAGATCTCGCGCCGCATGACCCGGATTTTTCTCCGTGGACAGGACGGCCGGCGCGCCGTCTATGGTGGGACGGAAAAATTTCAATCGGATCCACACTGGCGGGATTACATTTTATTCTACGAATATTTTCACGGAGACAACGGCGCCGGCATTGGCGCCAGCCACCAAACCGGGTGGACCAGTCTGGTGGCCAAGTTGCTTGAGCAGAGTGGCGGATAATTCCTTTGAGGTGCTTGGGTTTGCCCCCATCTTGCTTCTCGCATTGCTTTGAGCGGGACAAGCCACGCCTGCTTTGGAATAACTAATGTCCAAAGTCCGTCGAGGCCGTAAAGCAAGTCAGGTCGCTGGCACTGGTTTGCCCGTGGACTTTGACCGTGAAATTTGCGCCAACCTGGAAGCCGCCGAGCAGCGCGAGTGGCTGGTTGCCAACGGGATGGGCGGCTTTGCCTCCGGCACCGTCGCCGGCATTGTGACGCGCCGCTACCATGCGCTCCTGATGGCTGCATTGAAGCCACCGCTCGGGCGCACACTTCTGGTAACCAAAATTGATGAAATTGCCGAGTACGGGGAGAAGACTTTTTCATTGGGCGCCAACCGCTGGGTGGGCGGCGCCATTGACCCCAAAGGCTATGAATTCATCCAGCGCTTTCATCTGGAAGACGGCACGCCTGTGTGGACATTTGCCTGCGCTGATGCACTCCTCGAAAAACGAATCTGGATGGAGCAGGGGGCCAACACCACCTACGTCACCTACAAACTTGTCCGCGCCAGTCACCCCCTTCGACTTGCGCTCAAGGTTCTCGTCAACTATCGTGACTTCCATTCCGGCACCCGCGCCGGAGAATGGCGCATGGACATTCAGCCCGTCGAGCATGGTCTGCGCGTGATGGCGTTCCAGGGCGCCACTCCTTTTTACCTGCTCAGCCCGCTGGCGTCTGCGTACCCGGCGCACAACTGGTACCGTGATTATGATCATGCGATGGAGCGTTTTCGCGGGCTGGACGATCGTGAAGACAATTTACACGCTGCCACTTTTGGAGCTTCGATTGACCAGGGCGATGAAATGACTCTCGTTTTCAGCACGGAGCCGGCTCCCGACCTCGATGCGCGCCAGGCGCTGGAGAGACGTTTGAACCACGAACGGTCATTGGTTGACCAATGGAATACCGCTCACCCACCCCGCGCCGTGACGACACCACCCTGGGTGAAACAGCTTCTGCTCGCGGCGGACCAGTTTATTGTCCGGCGTCCGCTTGCCAAAAATCCGGAAGCCCACACGGTGATCGCCGGTTACCACTGGTTCGGAGACTGGGGACGCGACACCATGGTCGCACTGCCGGGCTTGACGCTGGCAACCGGGCGGGCGGATGTTGCCAGGGATATCTTGCATACCTTCGCGCAACTTACCGACCAGGGCATGCTGCCCAATACTTTTCCCGAGGATGGTGACGCCCCCCAGTTCAACACGGTGGATGCGGCCCTGTGGTACATCGAAGCGGTGCGCCAGTATGTGTCGGTCACGCGCGATATGGCCACACTTCGTGAACTTTTTCCGGTAATGGCCGGCATCATCGCTCAATACGCTCAGGGCGCCCGATATAACATTCATGCTGACACTGAAGATGGCCTGCTATATGCCGGCGAACGGGGAGTGGCGCTCACCTGGATGGATGCGAGGGTGGGTGATTGGGTGGTGACTCCGCGCATCGGAAAGCCCGTTGAGGTAAACGCGCTCTGGTTCAACGCCCTGTTGACGATGTCGCATTTTGCGGCAAGCCTGAAAAAACCTTCGGGCGAATATGCCGGCATGGCTGAGCGCGTGCATGAAAGTTTCCAGCGTTTTTGGAACGACGAGATCCAATGCTGCTTTGACATCCTGGACGGGCCTGAAGGCAACGATGCGAGCTTCCGTCCCAACCAGATCTTTGCCGTGTCCTTGACAGAAAGACTGCTCTCGCCCGGGCGAATGCGCGCTGTGGTGGATGCTTGCGAACATCACCTGCTCACGCCGCGCGGTCTGCGCAGCCTCTCGCCGGACGATTTCCAGTATCGCGGCCGATGCGCCGGCTCGCTGCACGAACGCGACGCCGCCTATCATCAAGGGACAGTTTGGGGCTGGTTGCTTGGACCCTTTGTGCTGGCGCGCCTTCGCGTCTACAAAGACCGCGCTCGCGCCGCGTCACTGCTTGAAACGCTGGCCCTCTCCATGACCGAGTATGGCTTGGGAACTATCGCGGAAATTTTTGATGGTGATGCGCCTTTTGCGCCGCGCGGATGCATCGCGCAGGCCTGGACGGTCGGTGAAGTATTGCGAGCCTGGACCGAGATTCAAAAATCGACACGCGAGGTCACAAAAATAGAAACGTAGTTATGGTTTGCCGCCCCGCTTAAACCCCGCTACTGCCCTCTGGACTGAACTCAAAAATATTTTCAAATTTCCCTCTTTAAGGCTCATGTAAGCCTCCGGATTGCCGAAAGATATGTGGGAGGCAATTCTGATGACTTATCTGTGGTTGGCGATGTGGCTTTTACTCACGCTTCAAGTAATGATGGTGGCCGTTTTCGTCATTCTCATGGCCCTACCTACCCGCAACAAATTGGATGCCACCGCTGGCCCGATCCCGCCTCTGCCAACTTTCACCAATAAAAATTCATAGCCACAACCAGGGTAGCTTGCAACCCGACGGCGTGACCATGCCCTTGTTCTAGTTTGCCTGGATGCGAATCCCCGGGTTATGAGGCCAAGCGAGCCCCAGGAAAATGCGCCTCATCCGCTGAGGGCCGAAGTTGCGGCGAAATTTAAAACGCAAGCGAATAGCGTTTAGCTCACGTGTTTGCGTGGGCCCTGGCTTCCGCGATAAAATGCAGGTGTCCTGCTGACGGCAGTCGGGGGGGAGGGTCTTCTCATGAGACTTAAGGCGATTTGGATTTATTGTTCGGTTATTTTTGCGACGTCGGCGCTCTTATGGGCGGCGAAAATTCCGCGCTCGTCGGAAGGCCGGCCAGAAGTAAAAATAATCCGAACTCCGGATGGCGGAATCCAGCCCCAGGTGGCGGTGGGCCGGGATGGCGTGGTTCATCTGATCTACTTCAAAGGTCCTGACAATGCCGGGGATATTTACTATGTTCGAAAAGGTCCAGGAGACGCCGGCTTTTCCAAGCCAATCCGGGTGAACAGTTTTCCGGGTAGCGCCATAGCTATTGGAAGCGTTCGAGGCGCGCAAATTGCCCTGGGCCGGCGGGGGCGTGTTCATGTGTCGTGGCTTGGTTCAGATAAGGCCCAGCCGCGCGGGCCAGGCAACAGCACGCCCATGCTTTACGCGCGTTTAAATGATTCCGGAACGGCTTTTGAGCCGCAGAAAAACGTGATGCAATTTGCGGTTGGCCTCGATGGCGGCGGGTCAGTGGCCGCCGACAAATCGGGAAATGTTTATGTGGTTTGGCATGGCAACCCTGACAAAAATGGGGAGGTCAACCGGCGTGTATGGGTTGCTCGCTCGCGGGACGACGGCAGGACTTTTGAGCGGGAAGTGGCCGCCAATAAGGATCCCACCGGGGCATGCGGATGCTGCGGATTGCGCGCTTTTGCAGACGACCGTGGGACACTTTATATTTTATATCGGGCCGCCCGCAAGGCGATTCATCGCGACATGTACTTGCTGGTTTCCACTGACCACGGAAACACTTTTAAATCTGATCTTGTATCCAAATGGGAACTCAACGCGTGTCCGATGTCCACGGATTTTATCAGCCAGGACGGAAAAAATGCCCTGATTGCCTGGCAAACGGAAGAACAGGTTTACTTTGCCACGGTTGCCGGCGGCGGGCGAAAACTGTCAGAGGCTGTTCCCGCGCCCGGCCAGGGAAGCGACCGCAAACATCCGGCGGTAATTGGAAATTCTCAAGGTGATATCCTTTTCGCCTGGACGGAAGGCACAGGTTGGAAGAAAGGTGGGTCGCTCGCCTGGCAAGTGTTCGACAAAGAGGGAAGGCCGACTGAGATCAAGGGAAGCGTTCCGGGCCTGCCGGCCTGGGATTTGGTGGCGGCATTTCCTGACCCGCGCGGTGG
>DASYXZ010000029.1:0-2940 GCA_035934315.1 Terriglobia bacterium
GGCAAGCCTGCGCGGCGTGGAGTAGGTTTGTAGTTGGTATTGGTCTTGATGAGCCCCCTCACCCGTCCGTCGACCGACGGACACCCTCTCCCTCTGGGAGAGGGCTACGAATTTTTCTTCTTTGGGGATTAGCCTAGATTCTTCAAGTGCAACTTTAAGGCGATCCCCAAAATCCTTCTGCGCCTGCGCCAGGAATCGCGCCGGGATTTCCTCGCAGCCGATTTCGAGCAGGAGCGGCAAGGTTGTGGCGTTTGCGGCCTGGGTTTTGGATGGCTTCGCGGCGTTGCTCATGCCTATTCAGACCTCCGTGACTCGCCGCAGGCGAGCTTTGGAGTGCGGGAGCGCAGCTCCCGCTTTGGAAGCTTCGCATACCCTTCCAAGGGAATTGCGATAGCGCCATATGCTGACTGAGAACAAGAAAGCGTCAGCTTTGCTGCCGCCCCCGGCGCTCGGGGCCCCACCCAAGGCACTTCGCGCTGAGTTTGGGCCGTCATAAACTGGCTGCCACCGTGATGGGAGACATTCGACCCACATAAATACGCGCCACTTCGCTGGCCATGCGTCTGATGCGAGCGATCAAGGCCACGCGCTCCGTCACGCTTATGGCGCCGCGCGCGTCGAGAATATTAAACAGGTGGGAGCATTTCAGGCAAAGCTCGTAGACCTTGCGCACGGGGAAGCGGCGCCTCCAGTCATCGAGGCCGGCGAGAGGCTCTTCCTCAATCTGCTCCATCAGCTCTTTTACTTCGCCTCGTTTTACGGCCAACACCCCGACATGTTTCCGGTAATCCTCGAGCAATCGAAGCGCTTCCGCCTCATGCAAATCGAAAACTTTGCGGCAGTTTTGCGCGTCCGCCATCTCGA
Organism: Terriglobia bacterium; assembly: GCA_035934315.1. Lineage (GTDB taxonomy): Bacteria > Acidobacteriota > Terriglobia > UBA7540 > UBA7540 > DASYXZ01. The sequence continues at coordinate 865 of DASYXZ010000029.1, forward strand.
AATCATAAACCGAAAGCTCAAGCTCTTCGGCTCGACGCAAATCGCCATAAGTCAATGAGTTGTTCCACCGAACCTCATAAACGTCTTGAACGTTTTGGAGGAACGCCGCGATGCGCTCCAGGCCATAAGTCAGCTCGACAGAGATGGGCTCAAGGTCAAGTCCGCCGCATTGCTGAAAGTAGGTAAACTGGGTAATCTCCAGGCCGTCGAGCATCACCTGCCAGCCCACACCCCACGCCCCCAGCGTCGGCGCCTCCCAGTTGTCTTCCTCAAAGCGAATATCATGCTCGCGCAGGTTGATCCCCAGCTCACCGAGGCTCTGGAGATAGATGTCCTGGATGTCGGCTGGCGGCGGCTTAAGGACCACCTGCATTTGGGTATGTTTTAGGAGTCGGTTGGGATTCTCGCCGTAACGGCCGTCCGCCGGGCGGCGCGATGGCTGGGGGTATGCCACGCGACAGGGGTCCGGGCCGAGAACGCGCAGGAAAGTTTCCGGGCACATGGTTCCGGCGCCCACTTCCAGGTCATAAGGTAGCGCCAGGACGCAGCCCTGGCGCGCCCAGAAGTCGCTTAAACGTGAAATGGTTTCTTGAAATGTCAGAGCCATCGGAATCTTAAGTTCTCGGTTCTCAGCCTTTTGACTTTTACCCTTTCCCTTTTATCCTTCACACTTCCTTCCGTGCAACCTCACCGGGCGGGCGACGTGCTCGCTGGGCGCCACCGCTTGGCTATAAAATAGACCGGAACGCCCAAGATCATCCCAATAATCGCCACCACCGCTGCCGCGATTCCGTGCTGCAGGGCGTGGGTGAGCGGCGGAAGGCTCATATGCTTTCCCATCATCTCGTCATAATAAGTTGGCGTCCCGGTTCGCGCGGCAATCAGGATTCCGGAAATAATCAGCCCCTGACACCAAAAGGCAAACGCCGCGAACCACGCTGCCGCCTGCCAATAACATCCCCCTGCCGCGCGGCCATTACTGGCGAAGATTATCACCAGACCCACCAGCGTAAAAATTGTGATGCTGGCAATGAACGATCCGGCAAAGTCTGTCACGCCCAGAGGCTGAACCCAACCCTTCATGTAATACCTTAATACCGCCACAACCACGGCAACAGCGGCCAGGATCAGAAACGTACGAAGATTTTTAGACATTGAAACCTCCTGAACCAAAAGCTTTCAGCTCTCAGGCATCAGCATTCAGCCCGTGATTGATATCAGTTTACCTTAATCTGAGGGTTTGCTGATAACTGAAAGCTGACGGCTGAAGGCGTTTTCTTTCAAACTTCTTCCGCCAAAAGACTGCGGGTTACCAGGCGTTTTTCAGCGTGCGAGTCAATCACCTCTTCGAGAAAGAGTCGCGCTTCGCGGCACCCCGCCGGAGCTTTCTCCTGCGCCAGCCACTGATCGAGCGATGCCTTGCGCGCCGTCCGAACAAACGCAAGCGCCTGGACTGACACCATATGCCGGGTAGCGCCTGTCTTGCACCGCCCGCATAGCAAGCCCTCCGCGCCTTGACCGTAGAAGCCCCCCTCATCGCCCAACGCCTTGCCACACTCGAGGCAATGTTCAAGGTCGGGCAGGAAACCTTCCAGGCGCAGCAGCCAGAAATTGAAATACAAAAGCGGCCTTGTCACTTCGCCCGACCGCTTGAACGCCCGAAGGACCGCGAGCACCAGGCGGAAAGCGCGGTCATTAACCTCGCGCTCCGGGAGATAGCGCTCCGCAACTTCGGAAACATACTGGGCGGCGATCTGCACCCGATAATCCTTCTGCATATCGAAGAAGGACTCAAGCAGCTCGGCGGAATTCATACGCAGCAGGTCGCGATTCTCTCGCTCGAAGAGCCAGAGTCGCACGTAACTAAGCGGCTCCAGCGTGCTGCCATACCGGCTCTTGGGGCGGCGCGCGCCCGTGGCCACAGCTCTTAGCCGGCCCCACTGCCGCGTGAAAACCGAGACAATCTTGTCCGCCTCTCCCAGACGATAGGTTCTGAGGACAATGGCTTCTGTTTCACGGAGAGGCATTCTTTTTACTGATGTCGATGCTCTTTGAGAACAACAAAATTAACACAAC
>DASYXZ010000036.1:0-49495 GCA_035934315.1 Terriglobia bacterium
CCGCCTCGGAAGCTACATCAGGCGCGTGCGAAAGTCAACGAAGCAGGAAAACTTCCCTCTCAAACCTCCTTCCAGGTAACCATCTTAAATGTCTAAAGCCATATCGTCCAGTCGCAAGGACTGGCTGCCTCTCTCCAAATCTGGGACCCCCATAAGACCGGGGTAGAGGATAATCGAAGCTCACCCCCGCGTCAACAATTCTAGTGAGGCCCAAGAATCGCGTTTGAACTTTGAACAAGGTTAAGGCGGTTTGGGGCCAGTAGGGCACTGGCTACAGTGGGTCGCGGCACCAGCAGAGGGCGTGTCCTTCAGTTCGGCTCATCCTTCAGGGGCTCATTGATCCCTCCGAGCGCGGTTTTTCTGTCCGGCTCGACACTTCTCCGCCAGGCTTCAACTGCCGCTTTTTCCCTCCTCTCAGCCCGGCAGCGCGGCGCAGCAGAGTCGGGCGGATTGTAATAATTTCCATTTCTCCCAGTCGGCTTTGATTTGCAGCACCCAGCCGTGCGCGTGGCGCACCACGCTTCGCCGCCAGCCGATACAACTTCTATCGCAGCGTGGCCAACGTCGCCGTGCCGTAGGATTCCGGCAGCACCCGCGGCTTCAGCACTTGACCCAGGTTGTACGCCAGCACCCCAATGGCAAAGTACATCGCGTTGCCCTCGAAGTGCCCGCACGGGTCGCCGCGGCGACTTCCATCCCCATACCGAGCTTTAGTTCCTTGTGCCAGTTCTCGCTCTGGGCGCGCCCGTTGTGTTTCCAAGTGACTTCGCTCGCCCACTCCTCCCGATTTGTCGCGACCGCGTGATAGCAATATCGCTCCGCCTCAAACAAGCCCGGCTGCGGATTCGGCCAGCGCAGCACGATCAGTCGAAACGCCTGCTCCATGCCGTTCATCGTATGCATCGTCTCAGCGATCTGGCGATCCGTAGCAATGTCATCTTGAGTGCGGTGGTCCCTCCACGCTATTTCCGACAGATTCTGAATTTCTCGCTTCACCGCAGGGTCCTGATCCGCCGTGATGGTGAAGCTCCGCCCCGGCTGACTGTAGTGATTGATCACTTGGGCTTGATACGCCGCGCTGTCGCTGCGAAAATAAATTCGCTTCCCCTCAGGCAGCGCCGCTTCACAACTTTGCCCAAACTCCAAAATCCCCGCCCCGGGACTCTGGTTGCCTTCCCGGAACTCGTGCCCCACGCACATCCCGTTCACGTAACCCATCAGCGGCATGTACCCCTGCAGGTGATGGTAGGTCCACTTCGCCTCCTGCTTCTCCGCTTCAATCTCCGTCGCATCCACATCCAGAATCAGTTCCTCCCGCTCCTGTTCCAGACCCGCCGCAATCAGTTTCTGATTCACCGCCTTCATCGCTTCGGCTCCCGCCACGATTTCTTAGCTCCAACGACTGCGTTGACCCTGCGCGGTCATTCTTATAGAATTGAAGTAGAACCGGATGGGTCCGGCGGGAAAAATTGAGTGCCGGATGGAAGGCATGAATTGAAAAATCCGCTTTCAAGCTTTCGTTTTCAAACCCGGCTGGCGCTGGTGATGCTCCTGATCATGGGAATCACGAGCGCGTTTTTGACCGTGACTTATGTGAATTACACCAACCGGATTATGGCCTACCTGACGGCGATGACTTCGGACCTGGTGGCGATCAGCCAGCTTGCCCAGGAGCGAATTCCGGCGGACGCGAATCGCGACCAGGCGATCGGTGAATACGAAAAAGTTTTAAAGGCCTCCGGACTTTCCTACACTCTCACGACGCCCAGCGGGCAAGTTCTCAAGAGCACCAACCCGGGCCTGGTGGGAAAGAAATTCAAAATCAAAAGAACGCCTCCCGCTGCGAAACAGGAGCCGATCAGGTTCACCGTTCCCTTGGACAACATCGATGCGGCCTCAAGCGTGAACGCGGACCAGACGCCTTACTCGGTGGAGTTTCCCATCGTGCAGGGCGACAAGGTGATTGGCTACGCGGAAGTTCAGGTGCGCGGGGTGGGCGAACAGGTGAACGCGCTTTTGGCGCGCCATTACAGGGATCGCCTGGAATTGATTCTGGCCACCATGCTGGCCGGGATGTTTGCCGTGGTTTATCTGGCCTCGCGTTTTACCAAGCCCCTCAACGCGCTGGTGGCGGGAGCGCACCAGGTGGCGCAAGGCAACCTGTATGTGGCGCTGCCCATGGCAGGCTCGGATGAAATGGGCCGCCTGGCGCAAACATTCAACCAGATGGTGGAGCGGCTGCGGGAAAACCGTCAACTGCAGGAGCGGCTGAACGAGGCTGAAAAACTTTCATTGCTAGGCCGGTTCGCGGCCACCGTGGCGCATGAGGTTCGAAATTCTTTAAATTTCATCAACCTGAGCATCGATCAAATCCGCGCCAAATATTCCGGCAGCGATGAGCGCGCGGCGCGCGACCTGCAGCGCAATCTGAATAATATCAAGAATGAGATCGCCCGCCAGAATCGCCTGGTGAACGATTTCCTGGCGGCGGGCCGCCAGTCGCCGCCGATCCTGGCGCCATGTGACCTGCGACTGACACTCGAGCAGGCGATCGCGCTGGTGGAAAAGCAGGCGCACAGCCAGGACATTTCGCTCACCGTGGATCTGCCGGCGGACATACCGAGTCTCCAGGCGGATGCGGAGCAGATGAAGACCTGCTTTTTGAATATTCTCACCAATGCCATTCAAGCCATGCCGGGAGGCGGCGAGATTCGAATCAGCGCGCAGCAAGTATCGAACAACGGCCATCCCGGTTCGCTTCAACTGCGCTTTGCCGACACAGGCCCAGGCATTCCGGCCAAGAACCGTGAAAGGATTTTTGCGCAGTTTTTTTCAACTAAAACCACCGGCTTCGGTTTGGGCCTGGCCATCACCAAAAAGATAGTGGAGGACCATGGTGGCAGCATCCAGGTGACGGACAGCGACGCCCCCGGAACCGTCATTGTGGTCGAGCTTCCCATCACGCAAGCCACACTTTCCCATCCTGCTGTCAACTCCGCGCCGGCAGTCGCCTAAGGACTCCTCTCCATGCTTGCTGGAAGCATTCTGGTGGTTGATGACGAAGAGCGACAGCGGGAAATCTACCACGACATCCTGGAAGACGAGGGCTACCATACTGAGACCGCGCCCAGTGGCGAAGTGGCGCTCCCCCTGTTGGCCCAGAAGCGCTTTGACCTGATCATCACGGACCTCAACCTGACCGGGATGACTGGCATTCAGTTGTTGGCTGAAATTCTCGGAGCCGATCCCAGCGTGGCCGTCATCCTCATCACCGGCTATCCTTCCATTCAATCCGCAATCGAAGCGACCAAACGGGGCGTTTACCAATATCTTGAAAAACCTGTTGACCGCGACAAACTACTCGCGGTCGTGAACGAAGTTTTCCAGCACCTCGCCGCGCTCAAGCGGACCATCATTGGAGATTCGCCCGCCACCAAAGGCATGGTGCGAATGATCCTCAAGGTGGCACCCACTGCCCACACGGTGATGATCCTCGGTGAGAGTGGGACGGGCAAAGAATTGGTGGCGCGGGAAATACACAATCACAGTTCGAGGCGCGACCGGCCTTTTCTGGCGGTCAATTGCGCCGCACTCACTGAGACGTTGCTGGAGACCGAGCTCTTTGGCCACGAAAAAGGCGCCTTCACGGATGCGCATCAGCAGAAGAAGGGCCTCTTCGAAAGGGCGCACCACTCCTCTCTTTTTCTGGACGAGATCGGCGACACGAGCCTTGGCATGCAGGCCAAAATCCTGCGCGCGCTTCAGGAGCGTGAAATCATCCGGGTGGGCGGAACGGAATCGATCAAGGTGGATGTCCGCATTATCGCGGCCACCAACCGCAACCTGGAACAACTTCTAAAGGAAGGGAGATTCCGCGAGGACCTCTACTACCGGCTGAAAGTGATTCCCATTGAATGTCCGCCCTTGCGCGCGCGCGGCGAAGATATTGAAGTGCTGGCGATGCACTTTTTGCAGAAAGCCGCACTGGCTTCGGCGCGGCAAGTCCGCGGAATCGCGCCGGAAGCTCTCGATGCGCTCAGAGCCTACAATTGGCCGGGGAATATCCGCCAACTGGAATGGGCCCTCGAGAGAGCCGTCGTGCTGGGTGAATCTGAAAACGTGGAGCTGCACGATCTGCCGCCTGAAGTCTTGCAGCCTGGGAGAGGGACGGTGGACACCCACGCTGGCACGCTTTCATCCGCAGTAGATGATCAGCAAGGGGCCCGACAACCCGTCATCCCTGAAGTCTCGTGGGAAGAACACGAAAAAGCCAAAATCCTGGAGGCGCTCGAGCGCACCAACTGGAACATCACCCGTGCCGCCCAGCTTTTGGGAATGACATTTCGCACCTTGCAATATCGTCTGGAAAAATTCGGAATCAAGAAGCCGCAGGAGTGAGTTTTCAAATTGATGCTTGATTGATGCGTTGGCCCGGGAAGGATGAGGGAATGAATATCACCTTTGAGCAGTTTCCGACAAGTCTCGACGCGCGGCTGGAAGATCTGCGCCGGGCCAGGGAACATCTGCTTCAAGAGGCGGAATCGGCTCCCCTGGACGATGCGGCAACCGGGACGAATCCCGACCAATGGTCCGTCGCCGAAATCGTTTTCCATTTGCATCTGTCCGAAAAGGGGACATTGGCGGGGCTGAAGCGATCGCTCGCGCTCCCAAGACAGGGCGCTGCGCCAGACGAAAAAGTTGTGCGCGAGGAGTGGGAGCGAATTCGAACTCAGGTGGGCACCCGGGCTGTAAAGGTAAAATCTCCATTGCGAGTTGCGCCCGCCAATGCCCCCCGGAGATCAGAAGCCATCGCGCTGATCCGCCAGTCGCGCCAGGAATTGCTGGCCACAATTCAAACGGTATCATACAAAGACCTTCTTTGTGTGTCGATGCCCCATCCCTTTGCAGCCCTCGGCGTGCTGACGGGTGCAGGTTGGCTGAGCATGACGGCGTTCCACGACCTTCGCCACGCCGAGCAAATCCGCGAGATCAAACAATCTTAATTTTATTTGGACAGATGGCCCCCATCTTGGGTTGGACCGGGCCGCGTCTTCCCGTGGCAAGGTTGTCCAAGAGGATTACGGTTTCAACGGAGGCGCGGCTTCCCTCAACGCATTCACAACGTCATTGCCGCCGCCCGCTGCGCGAATTTCCTTCAGATCGCGTTCCGTGGGCATAAATCTGATTCCGTTTTCCCTGACGGCCGCGGTAACTTGCGCGCTGGGTACTTTGCTTTTTAGGAGCCGGATAATATCCGTTTTGGTGAGCGCTCTTGGAATGGATTGAACAGGGTGTTGCCCCTTCTCACCCTGTGGCGGAGGCGTGTAACGGGCAATAAAAACGACTTTGGCTTTGGCGTGCGAGGTGTCGCTGGCGGAAACCTCAATTCGGTTTTCACCAGGCTGAAGGATAATTGGATCAGAAGAGAATTCGACCGCCTGAGGACTCTTGGGATGCACGGTTGCAGAAGCGCCATTGATGGTCACGGCGCGGATGCCGGTGTCATCCACTGCCACGCCGCGGATGGTGAGAGCGGAATTGGTGACCTCAAGAGTTTGCCCCGAGTTCTCCACCGACGGCTCCACCAGGACAATCGTCGGCGGCGCCGCTGGCATTGGCGGAGTTGTGGGCGGCGGTTGGGTAACTTTACCGGCTTCATTCGACGGTCGGGTAACTTTGTCGGTTTCGCCCGGCTGTTGCGAAACATCATCGACCGCGGGCGGCTCGCGTTTTAGAGTGACGGTGGGAGCGGGTTGGGGCGCCTGCGCGGCTTGGCCATGCTCCGCCGGCACGGTTTGGCCACGCTCTGCCAGGCGCAGAGTCTCATCAAACTTTTCGGCTGCTTGTACAATGGGTTGCCAGGATAGGATGTCGTCCGCTTTTAATTTGTGGTGTTCGAGATCTGGATCATCGAGTAAACTCGCCGGAATTCTGAAGAAGTGATACGTCTTTCCTTGAGAAAATTTTAACTCCGCCTCGGGCTTCGTGGCGCCCAATAATTTCCTTTGTCGAGCTTCATTCAAGGTTGAAAGTGGATAGCGAAACTCGTGAGTGTGATCGGCGGCAGGCGCTTTGACTTCATACCAAATTTCTTGCTTGGAGATATACAGGTATCCATAACATGCCGTTGTCGCGTGATGGTGTCCTACTGCGAACCGAAAGGTGGGTTGAGGTTCGCCTTTGACGAGAAACTTTTCCCAATTGATGTTTTGATTTTCCACTTCGAGTCCTGCCGCAACTTGGTCTGGTCCGCGAGGCGATGCTGACGCGGCAGAGGTGAGAGCCAGTCCCAAGGCAAGCGCCGGCAAGCCGCTGAAATTTCTCCATGAGCGTCCATGATTCCAATTCATAAAAGAGTAGCGGAGCAGGCTTACGGTTTCGATTGAGGCGCGGCTGCCTTCAGGGCATTCACCAGATCATCGCCGCCGCCCGCGGCCCGAACATCCTTCAGGTCGTCTTCCGATGGGACAAATTTAATCCCGCGATCCTTGACGAGCTGCGCAACCCGCTCGCTCGAAACGTCCCCTTTCAGCAGATCGATGATGTCCGCCTCGGCCAGGGCCTTGGAATTGGTCTGAACAGTTTGAACCGGCTTCTCCACGGGTGGCGGCGGAGGTGTGTAATGAGCGGTAAAAATAACTTTAGCCACCGCGTGTGCGGCGTTGGTGGCCACCACCTCAAATTTGTTTTCGCCGGGATTGAGGACAATGGGGTCAGAAGAGAATTCGGCCGCCTGCGCGCTTTTGGGCCGCATGGACACGGGATTGCCATTGATGGTCACCGCTGGAATGCCGGAGTCATCCATCGCCACGCCACGAATGATGAGGGACGAATTCGTGACCTCAAGAGTTTGACCGGAGTTAGCCACTGATGGCTCCACGAGAACAATCGTTGGGGGAGCCGCGGGCGGCGGTTGAGTAACATCAACCCGCGCGCTCACGCTCCTGGTACCTCCGGGGCCCGTTGCGGTGAGCGTGTACGTGGTGGAGTCCTCCGGCGAGAGCGATGTTGAACCGGCAGCTGCAACGCGCCCGCCGCCCGGTTCGAGGTCGAGGCTGGCCGCGTTCGTGGAGGTCCAAACGAGTGTCACGGGATGCCCTTTCTCAACGCTCCCTGGATCCGCACGAAGACTGATTTCCGGTGCCGGGGGTGTGGGCGGCTTGACGAGCGCGAGGACTTGATCGAAATTGGTCATGGCGCGCTCAATGGACGCCGTTCCACCTGAATTTACATTGGCGGCATTCATAAGCCCGGGGCCGGAATGGACCGACCCCCAACGATCCTGGCGCAGATAAAATATTTTTTTCCTCTTTTTCCCATGACGGAATTCGAGAAAATTATGCGCTACTTTAATTTCACCAATGTCGTTCGAGCCAGCCTCATAGCTCTCATCTTTTTTCTTGTCTGGCTGAACAACCGTGTATCGAATGCCCTTGCGGCTGATGTCAAACCAACCATACGAATCGCTGAATATCGAAAGGCCGGACATATTCAGGATGGGATAACGAAGAGTGGGATCAGAGTCCGCATTCAACAATTGAGGCCTTACTATATCACTCAGGTCACCATTGTCGGCATTTTTCGCTGTGCGTCTTGCGCGCCTGGTGGTTTGTGCGCCGCCGGTGTTTACTCCGCAAATGAAAATCAGGAGAAAAGCCAGCCAACAGGGCTGTCGCAATGTCGATTTCAGAATCATTTATTAGTGACCGGTCCTGGCCTCAATCCATGAATGCATCCCGTAATCCCCAGCTCTTAAACCCCGACTGAGTGAGGGTGATAATCGGTGTTGAAATCCATTCCCAATGCGGCGCTATTCCACACGTAAGACATTATTTCACGGTTCGGCCTAGCGTTGCAAATAAGTCGAAGAGATCGGGTTTCAGAGAGCACTTTACCTGGGTGGAGTTGCGGCTTGCTTCAGAGCATCGATGAGTTCATCCCCACCGCCTGCGGCGCGAATTTCCTTCAGGTCGTCTTCCGACGGGACGAACTTAATCCCGCGATCCTTTACCAGGCTGGCCACGCGCTCGCTGGGCACGTCGCCCTTCAAGAGATCGATGATGTCCGCCTTGGCCAGCGCCCTCGGATTGACTTCGGCGACAGGTTGCGGTTTTACCGGCGGCGGGGGAGGTGTGTAGCGGGCGGTAAAGACGACTTTAGCTTCGGCGTGAGCGGCGTTGACAGCGGAAACCTCAAATTTATTTTCGCCCGGTTGGAGAACAATCGGGTCAGAAGAAAACTCGGCTGCCTGTGAACTTTTGGAACGCATCGCTGCGGGAACGCCATTGATGGTCACGGCAGGGAGGCCGGAATTATCCATGGCGACTCCACGAATGGTAAGCGGGGAACCGTTGACATCAATTGTTTGGCCGGAGCCCGCCCCGGAAGGTTCCACGAGAACAATCGTAGGCGGCGATGCAGGGACATTCACTGTCACATGCTCGACGGCGCTGGTGTTGCCTCCCGGCCCCAGCACCGTAATGACGTAGGTCGTTGACTCCGTCGGCGTGATTTCACGCGAGCCATTGGCCTGGACCGGCCCGATGCCCGGCTCGAGGTCCAAGCTGGTCGCATGGGCGGAACTCCAGGTGAGGGTTACCGCGTGACCCTTATCCACCGAGCCTGGCTCCGCTTTCAGTGCAACGGTGGGAAGGGGTTTGGGGGCCAGCGCGGCTTGGCGCTGCTCCGCAACGCGCACCATGGCATCAAAGTTTTCCACTGCCTGCCCCAGTGGTTCCCAGGACCTGACATCCTCCCATTTCAACTTCTTGCTTTCCAGGTTTGGTTCTACAAGCAAACTCTCCCGCAGTCTGAAAAAATGATACGTCTTTCCGCTGGAGAATTTGAACTCCACTTCAGGCATGCTGCTGCCCATAAACCTCCATTGCCGGGCTTCGGTAACAGTCGATCGCGGCTCGCGGAATGCGTGATCGCGATCCCTGGCTGGGGCCTTAACTTCGTACCAAATTTCATCCCGGGAGATATATAAGTAACCGTAGCATCCGGTGGCGGCGTGCTGATGCGCCACGGCGAATCGAAAAGTGGGCTGGGGCTCGCCTTTGATGAGAAATGTTTCCCATGAAATATTTTCTTCGACAGGCGCGGCCCGAATTTTACCCCGCCTTTGGCCGGAGTACGTGGAGGTGGCACAAATAAGAGCCAACCCCAAAGCGAGGGCCAAAGGGTTGTTGAAACTTTTCGGTGGACGATGGAAGCGACAATTCATAAACAAATCTTTACTTATTCGAGGAATCTGAAATAAACCGGCGCGCATCAACCTATTATTCCATGCATCTAATGAAAGAGGCAACTGGCCGTTTGCGTGCCAAGGCGCGAGTAAAAGGATAAATTGATCGACGAGAACCTCACATACTGGCTGGCCCTTGCCCGTATTGACGGCCTTGGAGTGCGAACTGCGCACAAGCTCATTGCGCATTTCGGGTCGCCCCAGGCCGCCTACATGGCGTCGCTCACGGAGCTTGAAAGCTGCGGCCTGTCGGCGCAAGTGGCGCAGGCGATTTTTGCCCAGTCGGGAATGAGGGATGCCGAAAAGGAATTGGAGGCGACCTCCAGAGCCGGGTGCCAGTTGGTCACTCTTTCGAGCGACGAGTATCCTCCGTTATTGAGAGAGATCAGTGATGCCCCGTTGGTCCTCTATGTTCTCGGGGACGCGAGTTTGCTCTCGCGGCACGCGGTGGCCATGGTGGGGTCGCGCCGCCCAACGGCCTATGGCAGCTCGGTGGCACACCGGCTGGCGAGTGATCTCGCGCAGCGGGGATTGGTGGTGGTCAGCGGGCTGGCCCGCGGAATCGATTCCGCGTCGCATCGCGGCGCTCTTGAGGCCGGAGGGAAAACAATCGCCGTGCTGGGTTCTGGGATTGACGTGATTTATCCCCGCGAGAACAAATCGCTGGCAAAGAAAATTATGGAATCGGGGGCGGTGATTTCAGAATTCCCTCTGGGAACGGGGCCGACCCCGCAGAATTTTCCTATTCGCAACCGGATCATCTGCGGCCTCGCTCTTGGTGTGGTTATCGTGGAAGCGGCGGAGTACAGCGGCTCGCTCATCACGGCGCGACTGGCGCTGGAGCAGAATCGCGAGGTGTTTGGCGTGCCCGGCAACATCACCTCGGCGCAAAGCTTTGGTCCGAATCACCTGATTAAACAGGGCGCCAAGCTGGTGGACCAGTGGATTGACGTGGTTGAGGAATTCCCGGCCGCCATCCGGATGCAACTATTCCCCGCCGGGGAGACATCGGAAGGAAAGCCGGCAGCAGCCGAAACCCCGTCGCTGTTTGAAACGTCTTTAAGTCCGGATCAGAAGGCGGTGTATGAGTCGCTGCGAGCGGATGAGGCTTTGTTCGTGGATTCCGTTTTCGGGTCCGTGCCGCTTCCCCATCCTCGCGTGCTCGTGGCGCTGCTCGAACTTGAAATGACCGGGATGATCCGGCAGTTGCCAGGAAAGAATTTTATCCGTAAGCTGTAGGAAGGACAGTCAACAGTTGACAGTCATATAGTTGACAGTTCAAAGTGTGTGGCTGCAGATTGTGGAATGAAGGCGTGTGCCAGGGGACGGCGCATCGTAATTGTCAGACTTTCGTTTGGCCAGGCAGAAATCGGTCTTGCCTGTCGACTATTAACTTTTTATCATGCCCAAATCACTCGTCATCGTTGAATCGCCTGCCAAGGCGAAAACCATCAACAAATACCTCGGGTCAGATTACACCGTGAAGGCTTCCATGGGGCACGTGATGGACCTGCCCAAGAAGGACCTGGGTGTGAACATTGAAAAGGATTTCAAGCCCACTTACATCGCCATCCCCGCCAAGAAAGATGTGATCGCGCAGTTGCAGGCCGCGGCGGCCAAGGCGAGTGACATCTATCTCGCTGCTGACCCGGACCGCGAGGGCGAAGCGATTTGCTCCCACCTGCGCGAGCTGCTGGATGGAAAGAAGAAAACATTTCATCGCGTGCTTTTCAATGAAATCACCAAAGACGCGGTGCGCGAAGCTTTCGAGCATCCCGGCAAAATCGATTCGCACCTGGTTGACGCCCAACAAGCGCGCCGGATTCTCGACCGGCTGGTGGGCTACAAGGTCAGTCCTCTGTTGTGGGACAAAGTGAAGCGCGGTATTTCCGCCGGCCGCGTGCAGACCGTAGCCCTGCGTTTGATCGTGGAACGCGAGCGCGAGATCCAGGCTTTCATCAAGCGCGAATACTGGACCATCGCGGCCCGGGTGGAAGGGAAAAATCCTCCCCAGTTTGAAGCGCGCCTGGCAAAGTTCCAGGGCAAGGACCTGGAAATTCCAGACCAGGCGAGCGCGGACCGCCACACGGCCGCGCTGAAAGCGGCGACGCTCATCGTGCAGTCGGTTGCCACAAAGGAAAAGCGCAAATTCCCTGTGCCGCCGTTTATCACGAGCAAGCTTCAGCAGGAAGCGGTTCGCAAGCTGCACTTCTCAACCAAGAAGGCGATGATGCTGGCGCAGCGGCTCTATGAAGGCGTGGACCTCGGGGATGAAGGTTCCATCGGTCTCATCACTTACATGCGCACGGATTCAACCCGGGTGGCGGAGAGCGCGCTCACCGCTGTTCGCCAATACGTGAAGCAAACTTTTGGCGAGGCTTACCTGCCCGGCGAAGCCATCCACTACAAGAGCAAGAAAGGCGCGCAGGACGCCCACGAAGCGATTCGGCCCACGGCGGTGGAGCGCTCACCCGAGTCCGTCCGCCGGTTTCTCGGCGCCGATGAATTCAAACTCTACCAGCTCATCTGGCAGCGGTTTGTGGCATCGCAGATGAACCCGGCCATTTTCGACCAGACGACCATTGACATCGTGGCGGGCGATTACCTGTTGCGCGCCACAGGATCGGTGGAGAAATTTAACGGCTTTCGCGCTGTCTACGAGGAAGGCAAGGACGAGAAAGTTGAAATGGAAGAGGACGAGGAGCTCAAGCTTCGCCTTCCCCTGGTGGAGCAGGGCGAAACTTTGCGGTTGCATAAGCTCCTCCCCGAGCAGCACTTTACCGAGCCGCCTCCGAGATACAATGAAGCGACCCTGGTGAAAACCCTGGAAGAAAAAGGCATTGGCCGGCCTTCCACTTATTCGGCCATCCTCACCGTCATCCAGAACCGCGCCTACGTTGAAAAAACACAGGGCCGCTTTTATCCCACTGAGCTCGGGATGGTGGTCTGCGAGTTGCTGGTTAAAAACTTCAGCGACATCTTTGACCTGGCCTATACGGCGCGCATGGAAGAGGAGCTGGACGAGGTTGAAGAGGGCAAGCTTTCCTGGACGGACGCTCTGGAGGAATTTTACAAAAAGTTTAAAAAGAATTTGCGACTGGCGGAGCGCGATATGGAAGACATCAAAGGCGAGGGCATTGCCACCGAGATCACTTGCGAAAAGTGCGGGAAGCCCATGAAAATCCGCTTGGGACGGAACGGCCAGTTTCTAGCCTGTACCGGATACCCTGATTGCGACGGGACGCGCGACCTGACCGCCGAGGAAGCCAAGAAATACGGTATTAGCGCGGCAGTCGGGCCTCCCGCCCCCGAAGTGGCCGAACAGGTTTGCGAAAAGTGCGGCAAGCCCATGGCGGTGAAGCGCGGCCGGTTCGGATTTTTTCTTGCCTGCACGGGATACCCCGAATGCCGGAACACGAAAAAAATCGTGATGAAGGAAGGGCAGGCCACAGCCGTCACCGACCAGGTGCTTGACGAGAAATGTCCTGAGGACGGCGGCAACCTGGTGATTAAACACGGCCGGTATGGGCCGTTTACAGCTTGCAGCAATTACCCCAAGTGCAAATACATCAAGAAACAGACCCTCGGTATTCCTTGCCCGGAAAAAGGCTGCACCGGAGAAATTGTGGTGCGCCGGGCCAAGCGCGGAACGTTTTACGGATGCAGCCGGTATCCGGATTGTAAATTCACGTCCTGGGAAAAGCCCGTGGCTGAGCCTTGCCCTGATTGCGGCGCGCCCGTCTTATTTGATAAATTCGACAAGAAGACCGGCACGTCCAACCGCCACTGCCGAACAGAAACCTGCAAGTACGAGCGCGCTGTAGCATAAATTGAGAAGCTCAATTATGATTGCAGGTAAAGGTAGATCTTGCCCTACCCTCCGGTATCTCATCACCTTGCAAAAAGGGTGCGGCAAGCCCCGCATTGCATAGTGCAGGGCAAGTCGTACCCCTACGTTCCGCACGCCGGTGAGGACGGCATGGGACGGGTCAATTTTTCTCTTCGAAGTTTGCGAAAAAGTGTAGAATCTGCCCATGAAAAAATACATCATCATGGCACTAAGTTTCCTGGGCGTAACGCTGGGCCTCGTGATGGCGCGTTCCCAAACTACTTCCACAACTGTCGCGTCAGTGGAACGCCTCGACCCGGCGCTCGATAAAATCGTCTCGAGTGGCGCGAGACTGGAAAAGATTGCGAGTGGCTTCAAATGGACTGAAGGGCCGGTGTGGACCCGGTCAGGCTATCTTCTGTTCGCTGAAATTCCCAGCAACCGAATTATGAAGTGGGCGCGCGACGGGCGCGTGAGCGTTTTTCTCCATCCCAGCGGCTACCAGGGAAGCGCGCCGTACGGCGGCCCGGAATCCGGTTCGAATGGGATGACGCTTGACCGGCGCGGTCGCTTGACGGTTGCCGGTCACGCGCGCCGCAATGTGTTTCGTCTTGAATCACTCGCCCCCGGCGCCCAATTGACGGTGCTGGCCGAGCGTTACCAAGGCAAGCGGCTGAACAGCCCCAACGATCTCGCTTATCGCTCCGATGGCTCACTGTATTTTACCGACCCGCCTTATGGATTGCGGACGCAGTCCGACAATGACCCCAAAAAAGAATTGTCATTTAACGGTGTGTTCCGCATCCCTCACGCCCTCACTCGTCCGGCCGGCGCGCCTCCCGATGACAGTAAGCTGCAAGTTGTCATCAAAGACCTTACCCGACCCAATGGCATCGCCTTCTCGCCCGACGGGAATTATCTCTATATCGCCGTCTCCGACCCCGCTCATCCAGTGTGGATGCGCTACGCCGCAAAGGCCGACGGCAGCGTGACTGACGGAAAAGTTTTTTGCGATGCCTCGGGTGACAAAAGGCCGGGCGGACCGGACGGCATAAAACTTGATCGCGCGGGAAACATTTACGGCTCCGGGCCCGGCGGCGTGTGGATTATTTCGCCCGAGGGCAAACACCTCGGCACCATCGTGGTTCCCGAGAGAATGGCCAACTGTGCTTGGGGCGATGCCGACGGCAAGACGCTTTACATCACCGCGAGTAGCAGCGTCTATCGGATTCGACTCAAGATGAGCGGCGTCCGTCCGTAACAGCTACTCATACACGCTTTTCGCTTCTTCTTTCCGGGGCAGAGGGTCGGTAGGCCGCGCCCACCAGACGTAAAAAGTAGGGAGGAGGAAAATGCTCATGAGAAGGTCGGCGATCAGGCCGCCCACAATAACGATGGCAAAAGGCCGCTGCGAGTCCGATCCAATCTCGTGGGACAAAGCGGCCGGTAACAGGCCCAGTGTGGCCACCAGCGTGGTCATCATGATGGGTCTGAGCCGGCGGACAGCTCCCTCGACAGCAGCGTCCTCAATCGATTTGCCCCTCGCACGCAGTTGATTGATGTACTCCACCATAATGACACCGATCTGAACCGAAACCCCGAACAATGCCATGAACCCTACGCCCGATGAAACGCTGAGATGCGTCCCGGTTACCAGGAGGGCCAGGAGGCCTCCAATTGGGGCCACGATCAAATTCGCCAGATTCAAGCAGGCCCACTTGGCGGAGCCGAACGCGGCATAGATGATCATAAATATAAAGAAAACCGTAAGAGGTACAATGAAGAGAAGCCGTGCCTCAGCTCTCTTCTGGCTTGCGTACTCACCTTCCCAAGCAAAGTGATATCCGCGGGGAAGTTGAACCTGCGAGTTGACTCTCTTAATTGCTTCCTCCACGGCGCCGCCCAGGTCGCGGCCGCGTACGCTGTACTTGATGGCAACGTAACGTTGATTTTCTTCGCGATAAATTTCGGAGCCGCCATCCACAACTTCGATTTTGCAGAGCTGTGCCAGCGATACGCGTTCACCCGAGGGCGAGAGCAAGCGAATGTTCTCGATGGCTTCCTCGGTATCACGGTACTGAGGAAGATAGCGCATCACGAGGTCGTAGCGCCGCTCTCCCTGGAGGACCTGAGTGAGGGCATTGCCGCCCACGGCTGTCTGGATCGCATCCTGCACATCCGCAACATTGATCTGGTAACGGGCCGCCTGCTGCCGGTCCACGGTAAGATTCAAGTTGGGCTGGCCCAGGACGCGAAGGACTCCCAGGTCCTCGATTCCCTTAATCCCCCGCATGACATTTACAACCTGATTGGCTTTGTCCTCGAGGGCCTTCAAATCATCTCCATAGATCTTGGTGGCGAGCTCACCTTTGACCCCACTGACAGCCTCTTCCATGTTGTCTTCGATAGGTTGAGAAAAGCCCCATACCACGCCGGGGATTTTCTCCAACTCCCGGTCCATGGCCGCGATTAGTTCTTCCTTGTTCTCGTGAAACGCCGGACGCCATTGTTCCTTCGGTTTCAGGCCGACGAAATACTCAGTGTTAAAGAAGCCAGTCGTGTCCGTTCCGTCGTCCGGCCGCCCCACTTGGCTGGTGGTTTCCGTAACCTCGGGGAAGGAGGCCAGCAAGACGCGAGCCTGATTCGCCACGCGGATGCCCTCACTCGGTCCGGTGCTGGGCGCCAGAGTGCCGCGTACCCATAGGGCGCCCTCGTCCAGGTGGGGCAGGAATTCCGATCCAATAATGTCGCTCGTGACCAGGTAAATGCTGCCGGAAAGAGCCAACACCGAGACGCCCACCATCACCCAGCGATGATGGATGGACCAAGTCACCGCACGCCGATAGCGTTCGGTAAGCCAGGCAAGCACTGGATTCTGCCACTCGTGGATTTCTTTGCGAAATAAGATGCTGGCCAGAACTGGCGCAATCGTGATCGAGAACACGACCGCGCCCAGCAGGGCGAACGCCACGGTCCAGGCCATGGGCCGGAAGAGCCGGCCCTCCACCCGCTGAAGTGTGAAGATGGGCAAATAGGCGGTGATGATGATCATGATGGCGTAGAAGACGGGCCGCTGCACTTCGTGCGCGGCGGCCCGGATTCTGTCCGGTACTGACTTGTGAACCTCTTCGTGGTGGCCGATGTGGCGAATAATGTTTTCCACCATCACCACCGCGCCGTCCACCACCATCCCGAAATCCAGCGCGCCGAGCGAAAGAAGATTGGCGGGAATGTGGCGCAGGTCGAGACAAATGGATGCGAACAACAGCGCAAAGGGAATCGTCAGGGCCACAATCAGCGCGCCCCGCACATTGCCGAGAAAGAGCAACAGAATAATCGTGACCAGAAAAAAGCCTACCGTGAGATTGTGCAGCACCGTATGGGTGGTGAGGTGCACCAAGTCGCTGCGATCGATAAAGGGAACGATCTTCACGCCGGCAGGCAGGATGTGATCGTTCAAATCTTGCACTTTTGCCTCCAGACCCGCCAGGGCCGCCTGCGTGTCCGCGCCTTTTCGCATCAGGGCGATGCCGGAAACCACGTCGCCATTGTCAATGATCTTCCCGTCTCCGCGATGGATGGCGCGGGCAAACTGGCCCAGCCGGATCTTCGCGCCTTGCGCCACCACCGCGATATCCTTTACCCGAAGCGGAGTGCCGCTCTTGGTGACGAGCACCGTGTTTTCGATATCATGAACATCTTTGATTTGCCCCACTTCGCGAACATTGATCTGCTGCAGGCCGGCTTCAACAAAGCTGCCGCCGGCGTTCGCATTGTTATTGGTAAGCTGCTGCTCCACCTGCGCCAGGCTGAGGCCGTAGGCCACGAGCTTGTCCGGATCGACACGAACCTGGTATTCACGCGTCGGCCCGCCGAAGCTGGCGACGTCGACGATATCGGGGACGGCCTTTAAGTTTTTTTCGACCACCCAATCTTCAATTGATTTCAATTCCATCACGTCGTACTTAGGATTGCTGCTGTGCAGAGTGAAAAAATAGATTTGGCCCACCGGACTCCAGTCGGTGCCCATCTGAGGCACAACGCCCGGCGGCAAGGTCACTTGCGAAAGGCGCTCCAACACTCTCTCCCGGTCCCATGCGCTCTCTTCTTCGTCGTCAAAGATCAGCTTGAGGTCGGAAAGTCCGAAGAGCGAAAATGAGCGCAAGTGCGTGACGTGCGGAATCCCGTTCATCACGATTTCAAGCGGGATGGTGACTTGCTGTTCGATTTGTTCCGCTGAGATTCCCGGCCACTGCGTAATGATCTCAACGTAATTGTCCGCCACGTCAGGATAGGCCTCGACGGGAAGGTTGTGGAACGAGTACAGGCCCCATACGAACAGCAGCAGGGCTATTGCCACGACTAGCAGGCGCTTGTTCAGGGCAAAGTCAACTACGGCGCGAATCATTTGTCCTCACGAGTCCGGTTAACCAGGTCAGTTTGTAGTGCCGGCCTTGACCATTGGCCGGGGCAAGCCCCGGCCCTACGGAACAGCTATTGCTCCACGGTGGCTTGGACCACCAGGGCGTTGGCTACCACCTGCTGGCCCGGCTGGATCCCTGAAGTGATTTCCTGCATGTTGCCGGGCAGCATATTTCCACCGCTCACCTCAATGCGCCGGAATTTTCCACCCTCCATTGGCGTGTAGACCCAATCGCGATCGTGCAAGTGCAGCACCGCGGTGGCAGGAACTGAAGCGTGTACTTCCTTTGTCAGTCCATGGAATGTGGCAGTCACGAACATCCCCAGGCGCAACATTCCTGCATTGCGAACCTCCAGCCGGACTTTCGCCGTGTGAAGGCTGGGATCGAGGATGGGGCTGATATTGCTGATTCGGCCTTTCATAACCATATCCGGATAAGCGCTCAGGTGAATGTCCGCATACTCGCCCAGCCGAACAAAGGGGAGGTCGTTTTCATAGATGTCGCAGAGCACCCAGACAATCGAAAGATCGGAAATGGTGAACAGGTTCGGACCCGACAGGCCCTGTACGCCGGCCGCGTTGGTCACTTGTTGGTCGGTAATGACGCCGGATGCGGGAGCGCGAATTTCGACGATGGGCGACGGATGATGAATGTCTGCGCCCAGCACCCGAAGGCGCTCGCTGGTGGTCTCAACCGTGACCCTGGCTTTCGCTTCCGCGTTTTGGGCAATTTGAAGATCGTTCAATGCGATCGCGCCGTGATCGTAAAGCAGCTTGGCGCGCTCGGATTGCGTGCGCGCCAGCGTCTCGTCCGCCACCGCTTGCTGGTAATCGGAAAAAGCCTGCGAGGTATCTGCGCTCTGAATTCGCATCAAAACCTGCCCTTTGGTCACGGTATCGCCCAGACGGGCACGAATGTCCACCACGCGCCCGGAGGCCAGCGAAACCACGGGGATGCTTCGTGAAATGTCTGGACTGACGGCCCCGGTCGCGTTCAGGTCCGGCGCGGCCTCATACACGACTGCGGTCGCCAAAGAAAACTGTTCGGGGTGATCAGGCTTGAATGCGCCGGCGTCTTGCTCCCGCTCCACCTGCGCCGGCGGAGGGGCCTCCGCTGCCGCATCAGCCTTCCCTCCTTTGCAGCCCGATAATAGAAATGAGGTAAAGCAAGCGGCGAAAATTGGAGCGATTGTCATGTGAGAATGGTGTTTCATGATTCACCTTCCTGAAACCTTCCGGTGTTCGATCAGTTCAGAGAACAAGGGGCTACGCTTGACCTGCAAACTCACTCCCGGATGTAGAATTTTTGCCGGGAGGCTCCGCTGGAAAAGCGGGCGGAAAAAAAGAAGAAAATGGCGAGCGCCTTTTAAGGCGTCGCATCACTTTTTATGATTTACTATTTAATTAATTATTTTATAAGTTAAGCCAGGAAGGCTTGTTGAGGGGGCGCCCTGTCGGTGCGGGAGGGCAGCGGGCGTTCAAAGCAACGGGCCGCGCGCGGTCTCACCCGGGCAAACTTCGAAATTGGCACAAGGCAAAAGCAGGCGGAAGAAATCTGAAAGTTTTCCAGCGATTCGAACTGTAAGGCCAGAAAGAGGTCCGGCTGCTGGTTTGATTCCTGGGATTGTCCGTGGGTAAATGCCGCGCGATTCGCGGAACCAATCTGGAGTTGTTCGAGAGATACCAAATCGTCGCTGGCGGAAATGCAGGGGAATAAAGCGACAGTCGCGACGAGTACGGCGATGCCGCGGCGGCATCGCGACCGCATCGTAGCAGCACCGCGGCGCAGCTCCGAAACGCCGAGGGCTCCGAGCGCCACAACACCCACGAAAACCCAGGCTAGATTGAGGGCAGTATCAAAATGCATACCAAGACTCAAATCCTACCAAATCAAAATTCGCCCGACAATGTGAAATTGGCCTGTGAGTTTAGGCAAGGCGAAGCCAAAATCTGCCGGCTTAACACTGGTGTCATTGATTGGTATAACTCAATTTGAAAAAGGTTGCTTGCCTCGGCCTATGAGTTATGGGGGATCTATCCCAAAAATGGGCGATCACGAATGCAATCGTAAACCCATAATTAAAGCCGCCAGCCGGCCTGCTATAATCCCACGGGCAGTGGTTGCCGAATAGACTGGAGGATTGTTGCGGGCAGCGATCTTCCGGGCATTGAGGCGGCGCGGCGGGCGCGTAGAATAGGTGTCGCTTTCTGCGAGGCCCCCGGGCCAGCGCGCCGTCTCTCCCGCATAAATCTGCACGCCGGTGTAATGAGATGAAGAAATCCACGCAGATTGTTTTTCTGGCCGTGGCGTTGGCCGCCTCGGCGCACCACACATTTGCCCAGGACACCCGGCACGTTACTGAGCCTGTGATTCCACCTGCCTGCACAATCTTGTTCGCCGGCCTTTCCTCGCATGGCGGCGACTTGGCTGAGGGCGATGAAAGCCACCTGGATACCGGGCGCATTCAAAAGGCCATTGACGCCTGCCCTCCGGCTCACGCGGTGGTGCTTAAAGCGAAGGGCGCGTTCAACGCTTTCCTCTCCGGCCCGCTGCAATTACGAACCGGCGTCACCATTCAGGTTGATTTGAATGCAATTTTGTTCGGCTCGCGTAATCCGCGCGACTACGATGTGACGCCGGGAAGTTGCGGCATAATCGATCAGAAAGGGCACGGATGCAAGGCCCTGATCAGCGGCGAGCACGCGAAAAACGCCGGGGTGATGGGCGACGGCGTCATCGACGGTCGCGGCTGGGCGAAACTGTTGGGGGAAAACATTTCCTGGTGGGATCTGGCGCAAGAGGCGAAGGTGAAGAAAGCGAATCAGAATTGCCCCCGCCTCATCATGCTCGTTCACTGCGACAACTTCACTCTCTATCGGATTACGCTCAAGAATCCCGGCAATTATCACGTTTACTTCAGCCAGGGGAATGGATTCACAGCGTGGGGCGTGACCATTAACACGCCTCGAACCGCCCGCAACACCGATGGGATCGATCCGGCCAGCTCCACCAACGTGACCATCAAGCATTGTTATATCCACGCGGGCGACGACCACGTGGCCATCAAGGCCAACACCGGTGGTCCATCCACTCACATGACCATCGCGCACAACCATTTTTATACCGGCCACGGGATGTCCATCGGCAGCGAGACCGAAGGCGGAGTGAGCGCGATTCGAGTGTTCGACCTTTCCATCGATGGCGCTGATAATGGGCTTCGCATCAAGTCAAACTCTTCGCGCGGAGGCCGGGTAAGTGATGTGGTTTATGAAGACGTTTGTATTCGAAACACCAAAAACCCCATACTGATGGACTCCAACTATCCGTACCCCGGCGGCGCTCGCGACAAGTTTCCCAGCTTTACCGGAATTGTTTTGCGAAAAGTGGGAATCTTCGGGGGCGGCAAGTTGAGTTTGCAGGGTTTTGACGCGGCTCATCGATTGGAAATTACGCTCGACAATGTAACGATCGACGGTTCTGCCCCTGCTCGAGTGACTGCTGCTCACGCCACGGTAACTCTAGGACCTGGGCCGGTAAATTTCCATCCGTCGGGCGATGACGTTCAAGTGATGGGCGCTCCCGGCACGGCAATTCACAATTCCTGTAGCGATAAATTTGTCCCCATGCCTGCCAAGTGACCCGGTGTGAAGTCAGGCCGCCATAGTTTCACATTCGCCCGTGGTTTCCAAACCCTCTGTCCACTTCGCCTGCTATAATTCCGAAGTGAAGGTCGCGGAATGAAATCAGTGATTGTTGCGGGCGGCGGATTGGCGGGCAGCGAGGCGGCGTGGCAGCTTGCCGCGCGGGGGATTCGCGTGACGCTCTTTGAGGCGCGCCCGGTGAGGCCCACGCCCGCGCACAAAACCGATCGCCTGGCGGAACTCGTCTGCAGCAATTCCCTGAAATCAAATCAGCGTGGCGCAGCGTCATGGCTGGTGAAAGAAGAATTGCGCCGCGGCGGTTCTCTCCTCATGCGGCTCGCCGATGCGGCTTCCATCCCCGGCGGCTCGGCGCTCGCCGTTGACCGCGAGCGCTTTGCCACGTCGGTTACACAAGCTATCGAACAGCATCCTCTCATTGATCTGCGCCGCGAGGAATTCAGCGAGATCCCGGCGAGTGTCAATCCCCCGTCACCCCTAGGCCCTCGCCCCGCTGATGACCAAGTACAAGATATATTAGATTCTAACCCTCGCCCCCTTGGGGGAGAGGGTGTCCGTTGCGGACGGGTGAGGGGGATTACAGCTCAAACTGCAATCAACACCCGCCACCCCACTCCCGACTCAATCATCCTCATCGCCACCGGCCCTTTGACGTCAGACGCCCTGGCGGCGCAACTCCAGGCGCTCACGGGGTCAGAGAACCTGGCGTTCTACGATTCCATCAGCCCCATTGTGGATGCGGAGACACTGAATCTGGCCCGCATTTTTCGCGCTTCGCGTTATGGCAAGGGTGGCGAGGATTATCTGAATTGCCCCATGACTGAGGCGGAGTACGGACTGTTTTATGATGCGCTGCGCGGCGCGGAGGCGGTGGAAGCTCACGCTTTTGAGGACGTAAATTATTTTGAAGCCTGCCTGCCCATTGAAGAGCTGGCGCGCCGCGGCCGGGACACTCTGCGCTTTGGGCCGATGAAGCCGGTGGGCCTGGTCGCTCCGCGGACGGGCCGGCAGCCTTACGCGGTGGTGCAGCTTCGCGCGGAAAATCTGAGGTATTCGAGCTTTAACCTTGTGGGATTTCAAAATCATTTGAAATTTCCCGAACAGAAACGGATTCTGCGTTTGATCCCGGGATTGGAGCAGGCTGAGTTTCTTCGTTTCGGCCAGATCCATCGCAACACTTACATTAATGCCCCCCGGCTTCTCCACGATGATTTGAGCCTGCGCTCCGCCGCCAATGTTTTTATCGCCGGGCAGCTTTCCGGGGTTGAAGGTTATGTGGAGTGCATTGCCACAGGTTTCCTCGCCGGTCTGGCTATGGCCTGTCGCGCGGCAGACGGGGCCTTTGCGCCGCCGCCTCGCGAAACGGCGCTCGGATCGCTTGTCCATTACATCACTCGAGCCGACGCCCAAAATTTTCAGCCAGCTAATATTTCTTTTGACTTGTTGCCGCCTGTTGAAGGCCTGCCGCGGCACATCGCGCGGGATCGCCGAGCGCGGCGAGAAAAACAATGCGAACGGGCTTTGCATGAAATTGATGGATGGCTTGGGAAAATGTCAGTGGTCAGTTGTCAGTAACGGGAAGAATTGAGCGATTGAGCGATTGCGTGTTCGGGCGATTGGAAGACCAGAAACTGGAAATTGGAAACTAGAAATTTGAAAATCGAAACTGATCGCTGGCTCACGATCTCATTAATTTCCAGTTTCCAATTTCTAATTTCCACCTTTTTAGACTGACAACGGACTTCCTTATGGACAAGTTAATCCAGCGTTTTGTCCGTTATCTCCAGTACGAGCGGAACGCCTCGCCGCACACCATTCGAAATTACCAAAGCGATCTGGTGCAATTTCGGCTTTACCTCTCCCAAGGAAATCCCGATGCTCCGGTGGAAGTGGCGTCAATTGACGCGCTTCGCATTCGGGGTTTCCTCTCATTTCTATTTTCAAATGAAAAGAAAAAGACATCCATCGCCCGCAAACTGGCGGCGGTGCGCGCCTTTTTCAAGTTTCTCTGCCGCGATCACGTCTTGAAAAAGAACCCCGCTTTGACGGTTTCAACACCCAAACTTGACAAAACTCTTCCTCGAATCATGACCGAAGAGGAAATGAATACGTTCCTCGACCAAGTGGGGAAGGCGGCGCAGAGCGCAGAGCCTGCGATTCTTAGAGACCGCGCAATTCTGGAATTACTCTATGCCTCGGGGTTGCGCGTGAGCGAGCTGGTGGGGCTGGACGTGCGCGGGGTGAATTTTGGCGAAGGCATGGTGCTGGTTCGGGGCAAGGGAAACAAGGAGCGAATTGTTCCGTTCGGATCGAAAGCCAAACAGGCCCTCACCGATTATTTGCCGGTGCGCGAAATAATTTTGCGGGAATGGAAAACGTCAAGCAACGCGCTTTTCCTGAACTCGCGCGGCCGGCGCCTCACCACTCGGTCGGTGGACCGTCTGGTCAAAGCTTATGTGAAAACCTGGGGGCCAAACGTGAAGGTAAGTCCTCACTCGCTTCGCCACGCCTTCGCGTCGCACTTGCTGACGGAGGGAGCGGACTTGCGCGCCATCCAGGAAATGCTCGGCCACAAAAGCCTGGGCACAACGCAGAAATATACCCAGGTTTCGATCAAGCAATTAATGGAGGTCTACGACAAAGCCCACCCGAAGGCTTAGATGGCAGGGCGCTCGTAATATGCGGGCTTGATTTTTCCTACATGCCTGCGACATGCCCCCTACCGCGATCCGCAAATTTCCCGTATACTATTTACTGACTTCTAGCCTAGGGTGCCTATGAGCTTACCTAAAGTATCCGTCGTTCAATATCTAAACACCGCTCCCTTGATTTGGGGGATGCTGAAGGGCGAACAACAGGGTAAATTCGACCTTTCATTTACCACTCCGGCCCTCTGTGCGGACGCGGTGCGGCAAAAGACGGTAGACGTGGGCATCATTCCTTCCATTGAGTATCAGCGGCTGGACAAAGCGCAAATCATTTCCGGTATTTCCATTGCCGCAAAAGGCGAAGTGAAAAGTGTATTGCTCCTGAGCAAAGTTCCCATCGCCAAGGTTCAGACGGTGGCGGTGGACAACTCTTCCCGCACCTCAGCCGCGCTGCTCAGGATTCTGATGCGAAAATTCTACTCGCGATTTATCACCGCCACCCCCATGCCTCCCAAGCCCGACGACATGCTGAAGCGGGCGGACGCGGCGCTGGTGATTGGCGATCCGGCGCTCACTTACGCCGGCCAGGTGCCGGAGATGTATGATTTGGGCGAAGAGTGGAAGAAATTTACCGGCCTGCCATTTGTCTTCGCGCTTTGGGTGGGCTATGAAGACGTAAGGCTGACCAGGTTTCGTAAAGATTTTGAAGACTCGCGCGATTACGGCCTCGCCCACATTGACGAGATCGCTGCGGAATACGCGCCGAAACTCAACATGAAGGTGCCGGGCGTAAAGATTTACTTGACGCAGAATATCGATTATTCTTTGGATGAAGATAATCGCAACGGATTGCGGCTTTTTTACAAGCTGGCGCGCGAGTTGGGCATCATCCCGGTGGAGAAAGATCTTTATTTTGCATGAAAATTGCCCGAAACGTGGGATGGGGACCCCAAGTCTTGCTCTGGGGCCCGCCCGCTTGTAGTTAGATTTCTCTCCGGAGAAATGCGGGCGGGACGCCCGCACTCCGAAGAAGGAATTTCCAATGTCCATCACCCACGCCCAGGCTCTTGACATGCTCCGCTCCGACGACTTGATTGGCGTGGGCATGGAGGCGGATTCAGTCCGCAGGCGCCTGCATCCTGGCAACGTGGTGAGTTATCAGATTGACCGCAATATCAATTACACCAATATCTGCACTGAGTATTGTTCGTTCTGCGCGTTCTATCGCGCCGCCGGTTCGCCGGAAGGTTACGTGCAACCGCTCGAGATGATCTACCAAAAAATTGACGAAACTCTGGCGCTTGGCGGGACGGGTATTTTGATGCAGGGCGGCCTTCACCCCGACCTCAAAATGGATTACTACGAGAATCTTTTGTCGAGTATCAAACGCCGATACCCCCGGCTCCATTTGCACTGTTTTTCGGCGCCGGAAATTTTGAACCTCTCGGACATCTGTGGACTCACGGTTCGCGATACCATCGCGCGCTTGAAGGACGCGGGACTGGATTCGATTCCCGGCGCGGGGGCGGAAATTCTGGACGACGAAGTGCGCGCGCGCATCGCCCGGCTGAAATGCCGTTCCGACGAATGGATTGCCGTGCACCGCGCGGCCCACCAGCTTGGAATGCGCACCACGGCGACCATGGTGATCGGCTGCGGTGAGACGCTCCAGCACCGGGTGAATCACCTGGAGCGCGTTCGCCAATTGCAGGATGAAACCGGAGGCTTCACTTCATTCATACCCTGGTTCATGCAGCTTGAGAATAATTCGCTCGGGCGTTTTGTGAAGGCGGAAGCCACGGCAGTCGATTATCTGAAGACGCTCGCCGTCTCCCGGTGTTATTTGGACAACATCTTGAACGTGCAGGCTTCGTGGCTGACCCCCGGACATAAAATTTGCCAGATTGCGCTGCGTTTCGGCGGGAACGATGTGGGCAGCATCCTGATTGAAGAGAATGTGGTGAGCGCCGCCGGTTGCCACAATACCGCTTCCGAAGACGGGCTAAGGCGCATGATCGCGGACGCGGGCTTTCGCCCCATCAAACGCGATACGCTCTATCGCATTTACTTTTTAAATTAATTTTATCCGCACCTTCCAGGAACATCATGACTGGTACAATCCTGCATCGGCTATGACAGAACTCCGCTGGAATCCAACTGTTCGGGAGTGGGTTTCGACCGCGTCGCACCGGCAGAATCGCCCCCAGATGCCCACTGACTGGTGCCCGTTTGACCCGGGCTCCGGGCGCGTCCCTGACAACTACGACGTTTATCTTTATCCCAACGACTTTGCCGCCTTTTCCATTCCGCCGTCCGAGCCCGCGATCGAAGGCGATGATTTTTACCGGGTGGAGCGCTCGCGCGGGAAGTGTGACGTGGTTCTCTACCACCCGGACCACAACAAATCCCTCCCCCAACTTTCCCTTGACCACATCACCCGCGTGGTGCGGCTGTGGCGAACCCGATTCACCGAGCTCAAGCGAACGCCGGGCATCCGCTATGTTCTGATTTTTGAAAATAAAGGCGCGGTGATTGGCGTTACCATGCCCCATCCCCACGGGCAGATTTACTCCTTCCCCTTTATTCCTCCGCGCCTCAAGCTGGAAGTTGCGGCCGCGCGAGCGCATTGGCGAAAAAACCGGCACTGCCTATATTGCGATATTCTCAAAAAGGAAAGACGAGACGGGCGGCGCGCGGTCGCTGAAAATCATGCTTTCACGGCGTTCGTCCCTTTCTACGCGCGCTGGCCTTATGAGGTTCACATTTTTTCGCGGCGTCATCTGGGCGCGCTGGATGAATTCCGGGCGTCGGAGGAGAAGGCGCTCGCCGAGATGCTGAAATGGGTGACGATGAAGTACGATCATCTGTATGGGTTTTCGTTTCCCTATATGATGCTGCTGCACCAATCGCCGACGCGGGGGCAATATCCTTATTTCCATTTTCACATTGAGTTTTACCCTCCGCATCGGAGCAAGGACAAGTTGAAATATCTGGCAAGCGTTGAAATGGGGGCGGGAACTTTCCTGAATGATTCGCTGGCCGAGGAAAAGGCCGCGGAATTGCGCGCGATCCCGCCGCGTCGCCGCCGGGAAATTCCGAAGGGTCAAGGTTAGTGAACTCGAGCGAGTCAAAGTGATTGCAGAATCTTTTCAAAAGATTTTTGGCTCAAATCCCGAGGCGGTGGTGCGCGCCCCGGGGCGGGTGAACCTGATTGGCGAGCACACCGACTACAACAGCGGTTTTGTGCTTCCCGCCGCCATTGACCGCTACATCTGGTTTGCCGGCCGCAAGCGCGCGGACAGGATTGTCCGCGCCCACGCTCTTGACTTTGACGACGTCATGGAGTTTTCTCTCAACGCGGTGGAGCGGGATGCGCAGCATCCCTGGAGTAATTTCCTACGCGGTGTCTCAAAATATCTGGAGGAAGCGGGGCATCGCCTCCAGGGAGCTGACCTGGTTTTTGGCGGGGACGTTCCGCGCGAGGCCGGCCTCAGCTCGTCCGCGGCGGTGGAAGTGGGCGCCGTGGCTCTCTGGGAAAAACTTCTGGATCTCCGGCTGGTCCCCGTCGATGTCGCCAAACTCGCGCGCCGCGCTGAGAATGAATTCGTGGGCGTTCCGAGCGGCATCATGGATCAGTTTATCTCGGCTCTGGGCCGCGAACACCACGCGCTGTTTCTGGATTGCCGCGATTTGAAGTACCGGCACGTGCCATTGAAAAATGATGTGAAGATCGTGGTCTGCAATTCCGGAGTCAAGCGCGCTCTTGCGCATTCAGAATATGAAGTTCGTGTGAAGCAATGCCGGGAAGCGGTGGGGCAGTTCCGCAAGATGGGGATGGAGATCGAAACGCTGCGCGACGTAAAGTTGGGCGACCTCATTATGCGCGGGAAAAGCCTCGACAAGCTACTTTTCAAGCGCGCCAGCCACGTGGTAACGGAAAACGACCGCGTGCGCGAGGCGGTGAAGGTGCTCGAGCAGGGCGACCTGAAGTATTTTGGAAAACTGATGAATGATTCTCACAAAAGTTTGCGTGACGACTATGAGGTCAGCTCGCAGGAGCTTGATGTGCTTGTAGAGATCGCCCAGCGGCAGCCCGGGTTATTCGGCGCGCGCATGACCGGGGCGGGCTTTGGCGGATGCACCGTGAACCTGGTTCAGCGTGATGCCGCTGACGCATTTACAAACGCCATTCAGGATGGCTATCAAAAAGCGCTCGGACTTCACGCCGAGGTTTACGTTTGTCAGGCGTCGGACGGCGCGCTGACCGCGAGATCTTAAGTCTTATTTCGTGGGTTCATCAGCCAGCCATTTAATCCATGCCCCTTCCACTCGCATGGTCAACCATTCCTTCATGACTTTGGCTCCGAGGGATTCATAAAATCTAATGGAAGGAGTATTCCAGTCGAGCACCTGCCACTGAAAGCGTCCGCAATTTTCCTGGACGGCGACCCGCGCTAGATGAACCAAAAGCGTTTTGCCGATTCCGTTGCCCCTAAATTCAGGGCGAACGAAAAGGTCCTCCAGGTACAATCCGGGACGGCCCTGCCAGGTGGAATAGTTGTAAAAGAAAAGGGCAAAGCCTGCCGGTTTTCCGTCCCACTCGGCGATGACCACGCGAAACTTGGGGTCAGCGCCGAAACCATCCCGCACAAGGTCGGCCTCTGTCGCCGTTACCGACTGGGGTTCCCGCTCATATTCGGCGAGGTCGCGGATGAATTGCAGGATCAAGCCAACATCATTCACTTTCGCGGATCGTATGTTTAGCATCGGATGATTCCTGGCGGCCGGATTCCATACAATTATTTTACCGGGCCATAGATCAGGATAAATAGCACGCTAGCGGCGAGGACAACCACCAGGGCAATGGGCATGCCGATTCCCTCCACAAATGTGCAGGGGGCCTGGGGAGTCCTGCGCCGGGCAAGATACCACGGAAAAA
Source organism: Terriglobia bacterium (assembly GCA_035934315.1). Taxonomy (GTDB): domain Bacteria; phylum Acidobacteriota; class Terriglobia; order UBA7540; family UBA7540; genus DASYXZ01. The sequence goes on from DASYXZ010000036.1 coordinate 28,747, forward strand.
TAACGATCCACATGAGCAACGTGCCGAGTCCCCAGCGGAGCGGCCTGGCAATAAGCTTCTGGTGGGCATCAAAGATAACCCAGAGGGATGAAATAAAAGGTAGGATTCCAAACATGAGCCGGGCCTTATCTTGCCCAAATAAACTCACCGTAATAACCGCGGTGAGCCATGTGATCGATAAGACCAAAAAAAATATCAACCAGGAGAAGCGCGCCGGCGCAATAACCGGCATTGGCACCGGAGGCTCAACCATGGCTGGGACTGGTTGGGTCTTTTGGATATCGGCGGGGTTAATCGACTGCTTGCATGCCACGCACACGCGGCACGATGGGGCGAGCATTTGTCCGCAGGCGGGGCAGAGAAATGGTTCGTCAGGAAATGCGGCGTCGGTGATTGATGCTGAGGAGTCAAGCATTTGAGTTAAAGGGCTCCGGATGTTCCGCACATTGGATCATATAATTGGCCGAAGTCCCGGCGATTCGATTCTTCATTGGGTTGCGGCGATTCTTTTTTCGTTCCATCCCTCGTGTTCGTTCCAGTCGAGCAGTTGGCGGAATTCCTCTGTCCGTCGCAGTTTGTCAAAAGGTTTGATGACGCCTTCCTGGCGGTTGCCGCCTTGAGATTGATAGTACCACCAGGATTCCTGCGCAAGCGCCGCGGCATCACCCGAAACGTTGAAGATAACATTTTTGTAGTGATAGGGCGTTGGCGGCTGAGTTTTCGGGTCATGGACAGGGTCAACCAGCACCACTTGCCCCGGAGAAACGGCCCCTTCGCGGGCCAACTCTTGCAGCGCTTTCACCACGAAATAATTATTCACGATGTGATCGATGTGCCCCACGCTCCCGGGGTGCGGCGTGGCGATAACCTCGGGCTGATATTTCCGGATGAGCGCTTTGACCGTGTCCACCACAGCCTCACGCGCGTAAGGCAGGTTCGGCGCCACCAACCCTTGGTACGGAGCATGATCGGTGGCCAGCAATGGATCGAGGAAAGGGTCGCCAAGTTTCACATGATCGTACCAAATTTTTCCTGAGGCGCCGTCCGGAAGTCCGACGAATAAAATGTCTTCCGGCGGCACGCCCAGATGGCCGAGCGAAGCGCGGACCTCATCCATGCGCAGCTCGCCGAAATTCAGCGCATCAGCGGGCCCACAGGAATGTTGGTAATAGACATCGCATGAGCCGGCATCGCCGCTGGTGAAATAGACGTAGTGAATGGGAACGTGATTTTCAATCGCCGCGCGCGCCAGCCCGGAGTAGCCGCCCTCGTCATCCTCGTGGGCGCAAAATATCAAGATGGATTTCGGCAGCGGATTCACTCCAAGTTCGAGAGTTGCCGCGGCCAGGATTTCTCCGCTCGGGCTCGTGACTTCAGCCTTCACACGATAGAGCCCCCTCGCATCGGATGAGGTCGTGAACCGCGCTATTACTTTGGGAGACGATTCGCCTGGGGCAAGGTCCAATGGGCCGGCCGTCGCCTCTTGAGACAATTGATCGCCCCCGGGACCTATAATGCGATAGCGAATTGAAATTCCAGTCCACTTTTCGCGCGTGGGATTTTTTATTGTGAACCCGGCCATAACCTCTCCGCCTGACGCAAACATCGTATGGCGATGATCAAACAGGATGGCCGGTGATTCAAACCCGGCAGGATAAAAGCGGCGGTAGCTTTCCGTGTTCACTGCGCTGAGCGTGGGATAAACGTACCAACCGGAAAAAGGTTTGGGTTCAGTGACTCCGGGCGGATCGAAAAATGCCAGCGGGCTGAACGCAATATCCAAAACCGTTTTCCGCACCCGGTCCCAAACCACCACCCCGTACTGATGCGTTGAGGGAAGTTTCACTTCGTCAGCAACTTCCACATGGGCGGCGTGGATGCTTTTCTTTCCACCCGCGGGCAGGGTGAGATTTTTGTCGAGCGTCACCACGCTGGCTTTTGCGGCATCCGCCGGCCCCGCAATCCAAGGCCAGTAGCGGTTTGAAAATTCAACACGCAGGCCGGTAAGCGGACCATGACTGACGTTGGCAATGGTGAAATCGGCCGAGACAGGATCGCTCGAAGTGTAGAAGGTTTTGTCAAGTTTGAAGTTTTCGATCTGGATGAGTTTCTTGTACACGACAAAAGACTCGGCATTAGGCACTGTGAAAATAGTCTCGTGCGATTTTGCGTCGAGCCCCACGAGGTCTATTTCGTAGCGGCCCGTCCTCGCGGTCGAGGGAATTTGCCAAAGTCGGCGATATCCGGTTGTGTTCTTTTCATGGGCGCTCGAAAATGCGGATGCCAGCGAAAAGTGATCCAGCAAAGGTTTGGTTTCACCCGCGTAGCGGATGGCCGCCTTGATATCCATTGAAGCCGGCATGGCCTTGCCGGGCGGACTGAAAACAATTTTCAGTTGAATCACCGAGCCGACGTTGTAACTGATATTGTCAGTGTATGCATGAAGAGACGTCTTGCCCCACGCCGGTATAACAAGGAGCGTTAGCGCAGTGATGAAGACCAAAAAACAAACAACTGGCTTTCGAGGAATTCCTGATGATGGAATTCGAAGGCGCTCTTCCTGCCCAAATCGTTCGCCGAAGTGAAAATCACCCCTGAAGGGTACGTGTGTTGCATTCATGCAGTAACGATTATAGAGTTCCGGCGGTTGGGCGTCTACTGTGGAGTCATTGCAGAGGGGCGCGCGCGGCTAAAACTGTCGTATACTTTCCCGGCCTGATTCATTCCGAATTCATTGAGGAGGATCCATCGATGCCTCGAAAATTAAGTTCAAAATCAGTGAGCCGCAGGGGTTTTCTCTCGCGCACGGGAGGCTTGCTCGCCTCCGCTCCAATTGCAGCGCGAGGCGCTTCGTTCTCCGCAACAGGCTCCGCGCCCGAAGCCGCTTCATCTTTTCCGGCGCCACCTGCTGCGCCCCGCAAAATTCCCATCGGCGTTTTCGATCCAGTCTATGGCCATCTCACACTTGATGCCATGTTGGATAAGATGACGGCGCTCGGACTTGAGGCGGTGGAAATTGCCGCCGGAGGCTACGTGGGAACGGCGCACTGCCCGACCGGACAATTACTGGAAGACCCAGCCAAAGCCCGCGAGTGGAAGAAGAAATTCGATGACCGCAATATTCGCATTGGGGCTTTCAGCGCCCACGGAAATCCTGTCCATCCTGATCCGGCGCACGCTCACCGCGACGCGGAATCCCTGAAAGTCGCCGTCCTTCTGGCTGAGCGGATGGATGTTCCGGTGGTGGTGGGATTTTCCGGCTGCCCCGGCGGCTCGCCGGATGACAAGACGCCAAATTGGGCCACCTATGGCTGGCCTCCCGATTTCACTCAGATCCTCAAATGGCAATGGAACGAAAAAGTGATTCCTTACTGGAAAGAGGCGGCGAAGTTTGCCCGCGAGCACGGCAATAAGAAATATGCGCTGGAGATGCACCCTAATTTTGTGGTTTACAATCCCCGGACATTAATGAGGCTTCGCGAAGCCGCGGGCGAAGAGATTGGCGCCAATTGCGATTTGAGCCACCTGTTCTGGCAGGGTTGCGACCCGATTGAAGTCATCCATTTTCTGGGCAAAGCGGGCGCGCTCTACCACGCCCACATGAAAGACACGCTGACGTTCAAGGAAAACCTCGCCAAGTATGGCGTGCTGAATTTCGGCTCCAACAAAGAGGAATTGCCGGAAGCCTCGGAAACATTTCGCGCCGTAGGTTATGGCCATAGCGCAGGATTATGGAAGGAAATCGTACGCGCTTACATGGACGTCGATTTCCAAGGCATCATGAGCATTGAGAATGAAGATCCGTATCTCCCCGGTGAAGTCGGCGTTGAGCGCGCGGCGTACGTCTTGAAAAACGTGCGCGCTGAATTGCTGGGTGGGTCGGTGTAGACGTGGCGCGGGCCTCAGAGGGCGCCCTACTTGCTCAATTCCTCCTGAGGTATGACCGGGGGACGTATACCCTTTAGTAGCATATACACGATAAAGCCCACCGCAAACGACCAAAGCACTTCCGGGCGATCCGCACTCACCAAGCCAGCGGGAACGCCCGGGATCTTGTCAAGAATACCCACCACAAAACCGACCGCCCAGGCGATGTACCCCGCCCAGTTAATGCCTTGCCGCGGGCCGGACCATTTATTGCCGGCCAGCAAATAATCGGCCGCCATGGCGCCGCAGATGGGCCCGAATGACGCGCCGACAATGGTAAAGAATCCAATGAGATTTGCGGCGACGCCGGTAACAGCGAGGATCGCTCCAATCGTCACCCCCGCCATGGTGGAATACATTTTGGGGATCCTCGGCAACATAGTGCCGAAGCTATTGGAGGCGATAAAGGTACAGAAGCAGGTCGGTATCATTGATGCAATGGCGAAAAGAAATAACGCGACAGTTCCCAAACTCCCCGCGCTGGTGATGGCGGCGGTATAAGTGAAATCCGTGGATCCGGAATGGTTGCCGAGGTAGCCGGCAACGGAAAGGATGGGCAATCCGCCCGCAACCACAATCGCCAAGGTGATGCCTGTGATCCCACCCAGCACCACGTCCTTACTATTTCTGCTGTTCATGCCAAAGTCCGTGCCCGCTGCTCCGGCGGTCGCGAAGAAGCCGATCACGATGCTCAGCATGGCGAGGAAGCCGCTCAGCGGATCGGACTGCGGAGGCTGATAATGGGCGATGCCGTCCTTGTTAGCCCAAAAAACAATGATGATCATGATGAGCGGCACCCAGTTGAGAAACTGGGCGATTTTGGCAACGTAGGCAATGCCCTTAATCGCCACCCAGGCCAGGCCGTAAGCCCACACCAGCGCGATGATGGTGAAGAGTGATTTAGAATCCTGGTGCAATCCCTTCATGATGTAATCCGTGGCAAAAAAAGTGGCCACCGCGAACCAACCGATCTGAAGCAAGCCCATCAAGAGGCCGGGCATTAGATAACCCCCGGTTGTGCCGAAGGTAGAAGTGCCAACTATGTAAAGCGTTCGTCCTGTCTGCATCCCTAGCATTCCGGGCGCGTAATAATAAAGACCAAAACACAGTAATCCCGCCACCACCAGACCGGCGATGCAAACGCCCAGGCTCGCCTGGCTGATGGTGGGCGCGGCGAGGCCGGCGTAAAACGCGACCCACAGGAATATCCCGGCGTACGACGGGAAAGTATTTTTGTACCAGGGCGCGCGTTTGTCGGACGGATTGGGAACGGACGCTTTTACGTAATCGGGCAATGTAGTGGCCATTGGAACTCCTGGGTTTGCGGGTTGGGATTAAAACCAGTTCGGCGTGAAGGATAGACGGGGGCGGTCGGGAATGCAAGCGTTGATATCAGAGATTTGTTGGCAGGGCAAATGCGGGGGAGTACTTCCACAGGCCATCAACCATTCATGGGCGAGGCGAGCGGTGGCCAAGACGAGCCCTCTACTTGCATAAATTAGTGATATATTCAGGCTCATGTCTCCCACGCGACGTAACTTTTTGAGTTCGATCACCGCAGCAGCGTTGATGCCACGGGCGCCCGGCGCCAACGATCGGATACAAGTTGGGTTTATTGGATACGGCCTGATCGGGGCGCAACACGTTCGCGATTTTAAAAGCCAAAACGATGTGGATCTCGCGGCGCTTTGTGATGTCTATCAACCGCGCCTTGAGCAGGGGCTTGCCGCCTGCGGCCCGCGCGCCAAAGGATACAAGGATTTCCGGCGGCTGCTTGACGACAAGGATATTCAAGCTGTGGTGATTTCGACGCCCGACCACTGGCATGCGCTGTTGACTCTCATGGCTTGCGCGGCCGGTAAAGATGTTTACGTGGAAAAACCCATGACCCTCTTCGTCCGCGAAGGCCGATGGATGGTAAACGCGGCGCGCCGCCACAATCGAATCGTGCAGGTGGGTTCGCAACAGCGCAGCGGCGTTCACTATCACAACGCTTTGAAGCGCCTTCAAGACGGCCAAATCGGAAGAATTCACAGTGTGCGCATGGGTTTTTTCCGCAACGTGATGCCGGGCTTCGGCTCGCCGCCCGATTCCGATCCTCCCCCCGGGATGGACTACGATCTTTGGCTTGGCCCCGCACCTCTGCGCCGCTACAACAAGAATCGTTCGATTTATCACTTCCGCTGGTTCTGGGATTATTCCGGCGGACAGATTACCAACCTGGGCGCCCATGAGATTGACGTGGTGCAGTGGGCCATGGGCGTTAACGGTCCGGGCGCGGTAGGCGCAAGCGGCGGGCGCTTGGCACTGGAGGACAACGGCGAGACTCCCGACACGCAAGACGCGATCTTCGAGTATCCCGGATTCACCATGGTGTGGTCGCATCGCGAAGCGAGCCGGGGACGGGGCGCGGGCTCAGGCCTGGAATTTTTCGGAACTAAAGGAAGCCTGACCCTGTCGCGCGCCGGCTATGAAATTTTTGCTGACATGAAAATTCCGCCGGAAAATCAGATTCCGGAATTCTCCGGACACCCGGTGGGCGGGCCCGTGCGCCACCCGGAGGCAAAGCCCGTGCCCTGGACCGATGTGATGAATGAACGCGCTTCAAACTCGCTGCTGGAATCCCACGTAAGAAATTTTCTGGATTGCATCAAGTCGCGCGCGCGGCCCGCAGCCGATGTGGAGGATGGTCACCGGACGGCCACGGCCTGTCACCTCGCCAATATTTCCTTGCGCCTGGGCCGGAAAGTTCGCTGGGACGCCGCGAAAGAAGAAATCATCGGAGACGCGGAGGCTTCCGCATACCTGGTTCGTCCTTATCGTAACCCGTGGGATGAGGTCTTGAGGAAGCTCATATGATGACTCGTCGAACATTTCTGCTTTCCACCGCGGCGGCCGGTGTCACTTCCCGCCTTTTCGCGTCAGGCAGCGGATTCCCCGTCGGGCAGGCCGCCGCACGCACCACGATGGGGGTGAACATCTACTCATTCGGGTTCAGTCAACGCGGAAAATCCACGTTGGAGTTTCTGGATTACTGCGCCACGCTCGGGGCGGGCGGAGCGCAAGCCACGCTTACATCTCTCGAGCCGGACTTTTCAAAAAAAGTTAGAGGGAGAGCGGAAAAACTGGGGATGTACCTGGAAATCATCACCAGCCTTCCCCAGGATGATCCTGCAGTTTTCGAGCGGACGGTCGGGGCTGCGAAGGAAGCCGGGGCGATTTGCCTTCGTTCCGCTTGCTTGAGTGGAAGACGGTACGAGACGTTTTCGACTTTGGACGATTGGAATCATTTCGTCTCCGAGTCGAAGGCCAGGATTGCTCGAGCCGTGCCCATTCTCGAAAAACACCGAATGCCCATGGGCATCGAAAATCACAAAGACTGGACAGCCGAAGAATTGGCGGCGCTGATCAAAGAGTTTGGCAGCGAATACCTGGGCGCCTGCATTGACACAGGCAACAACATTTCCTTGCTCGATGATCCCATGGATGTCGTTGACCGCCTGGCGCCTCATGCGGTGTGCACGCACATCAAGGACATGGCCGTGGAAGAATATCCCGAAGGTTTCCAGTTGTCAGAAGTTCCGCTGGGCGAGGGCATGCTGGATATGCGAAGCATCGCAATAACCATCGCGAAATCGCGCCCCAAAACAAAATTGACTCTGGAAATGATCACGCGCAACCCGCTTAAAATCCCGTGCCTCACTGACAAGTACTGGGCGACGTTCCCGCATCGGAACGGGAAGTATCTGGCCCGTGCGCTGACCATGGTTCGCGCTCATAGGCCCCGCAAGCCGTTGCCGCAGCCGGAGAATTGGGACCCCGCTGCCCGCCGAAAACTGGAAGAAGACAATGTCGCGAAGTGCTTTGCCTACGCGCGCGACACCATGGGGCTGCGATCTTCATAACCGAATTACAATCCGGATTTCAAGCCAGCCACCTTCCTGACCATTGAGTTTCCATTTCAGGTTGTATTGCATTGGCGGCAATAGAAATTGGGAAAAGTGATAGGGTTGTAATCTCCACTGAGAATGAGACGGAGCCACCAGCCCATGCCGTCCTCGTCCAAACTTAGCGCAGACCGCTTGCGAAATGCCGGGCCAGGCGAGCCGGTGGAAGTGTGGGTCTACTCCGCCTTCGAAAAAGATCAATGGACTGCGCGCCGTCCCGGCGATTTGACCCACGCGGAGCACCCTGGAACCGCCATCCAAATGGGCAACGATCTTTATGAGGTTATGACGGCGGAAGGAACGATCGAGCCCGGCTACGTTGTCCGCTATGGTCTGAAGAAGTGGGACAACCGCCACGCCGTCCGCCGCACCCTCCTTTACACGCCTGAAGCCCAGGCTCAAGCGCTTGAAGATCATCTTGATGAAACGCATCAGCAGGAACTTCGCAAGCGCATCATGATCTTTTTTTTCCTCGCCGGTCTGGCGCCGGACCCTTTGCAACGCAAGTGGGAGAGGGAAACGGCGCTGAACATGAGGGTGATAGCCGCGGCATCTTCGCTCACCAATTTTTTCATACTCATGACTCTGGCGCAAGTCTTTGGCGCCGCACCTGGCCCAAAAGTCGAGTACCTGCTGGAGTACATCTTCTTTGACTCCATCGCCAGAATTTTATGGATTGTATTTTCGGGCCAGCCGCATGGCACGTTAATTTTGACGCTGCCCTATCTTCTCTGGGAATCCGTGGCGCACCCGGAGCGGCGCGCTGAGAAAAAAGAAGAGGTAAAGTTTTCATTGGAGGGCGATGTGGTCATCCGTCGTCCAGAAACCGGCCACCTGACCCTCCGCTCCATGTTGTATGACGAACTTCTGTTTGGCGCTACTCCGATTACTTTTGAAGGCAATGTTTACAAATCGCTTCACTGGCATGAGGAGGGAAAAGGTTGGAAGCGACGCTGGGTTTACGAATTCGAAAAGATAGACGCCGATCCCAAACTGAAATATCGCGAGTATACCCGGCCACGAACCCCGGTGCGGCAAAAGGTTGTGGAAGAATTCACGCGGCGCCGCGACCAGGCTCACATCTTCGCCATGATCTGGGGGACTTTTCCGCGCAGAGAACAATTGCGGCTTCAAGAGAGCTATCAATTTCCCGCGGCCCAGTGGACTTCCGTTACGGCCGGGTTTTTCCTTGCTGGCGCTGTGTTATTGGGGTGGGCGATGTTTATGTTCCGGGTGCCCGTCGACTTTCTGGCATGCCCCGTCTACATGGTTTTCGAATCGCTCTATCGCCTTTACCAATCCAAGGGCAAAGGTCAACCTGCGGCCTCAGTGTTGGGACTGCTGTTGAGTGTCTTTATTCACCCGCCAAAGTGATCAACGGCCGCTGGCAGTTTGAAGACGAACCCACAGCACGGTTGCTATTCCTCTTTTTTGAGTTCTTCGGAAAAAACCTGATAGCCCTCGTTGGGTGGGAACATTTCAGACATCAGCACCATGCGGCGGCGCAATTGCGGGACGGGCAGGTGTTCGGGACCTATTCGGATCTGAACATCATGCCAAAGTCCGTGCATGTATTCAGCCAGCGTACTCACAAAAGAGATTTCGCAATAACGGTTAAACTGCTCGTGAGTTGGGCGGCGCCGGAAGCGGCTCCCCGCCATGGGCCGCTTGGCTGCAGAGGCTTCCTCATCAATTTCGCCGGGCACGTCGCTGTGCAATTCTCCCTCCAGGAGCTGGATGTAACGGTCCATCTCCTGGGCGGAAAGTCTGGCCCGAAGCAGTTCTGCGATGCTGGCAAGAAACTCAAATCCAGTATCGTGCGGGTCGAGTTCCCGGCAGGGGAGAACGAGATCGATTCGGTCATTCGACTCCACCCAGAAAGCGGAGTGCGTTTCGCCCTTGGGTTTGGAAAAGCATATGATGTCGCCGCTATCCGCGCAGGCGATAAAGGGGACCACAAGGACTCGAAGCTTGCCCAGCCGTTCCACAATCGAGGTCGGGACAGCCTGTGCGGGCTCGCGCACCATGCTGCGTTCTTCGGCCGGAGTGAGGGAGACGGCAGAATGCAATTCCCATCCGTGCGCGAGATGCGACAAGGGCACGAACGTGGCTTGGATGTACTCCCCTACAGGAACCATCTCGCGCGCTGGTGACCCAAAAGCGTTCACGGAAACTGGCCTCGAAGCGGTATTTTCCGCCTTATTATTGGATGACATGCCCATTAAGAATGCACCCACCCTGTCGCTATTCAATTATTCTGAACCATTACTCCGGGCGTGTCCAGTGTGACATCGACATTTCCGCCTAGCTTTCAGAAAGTGAGATGCCGTCCCGCCTGGCGGGTCGGGGGCAGCAAACATGGGTGCGTCCAGTATTTTAGGGCTGGGGTTGGGCAGGCGAAGTTCGGGCAGCGCGGATCAGTTTACTCGATTCCATCTCTTGCATCACAGCTCGTGTCCTGGCGGCGAAGCGGCCGTTGGGGTCGTCGCGCAGATAAGCCTGCATCTCCGCAAAGGCTTTATCGTAGGCCTTCATCCGGTGATACAAATCAGCCAGCCGTACATGCAATTCAGAGGGCGCGGAGGGGTTCAAGGAACGGACTCTTAAATAGTCAGCCTCCGCTTTGTCAAATTCTCCCAGTCCTGAGTGAGTTACTCCAAGTTGATAATAGAGATTCCAGGAGCTCGGCGCGAGGCGCAATCCCTCATCAAGAACTTTTTCACTTTCCGAATATCGGTTCGTACCGTTTAAGATAATCGCCAGTCTTACGTAAGCCTCGAGGAAACCGCCGTCGCAGGCGATGGACTTCCTCAGCGCCGTCACCGCTTCGGGAATTTTGTTCTGCAAAACCAAAGCGCGGGCGAGATCCGTCTGGGCGCGTGCGTAGCAAGGATAGTCCGCCACAGCCTTCTCGTAATGCAGCATGGCCTCCGCAAGCTTTTGTTTCTGAAGCGCGCGGCCTCCTTTTTCGTATTCATGGCGGGCTTTCTTGGGCGCGCTCTCATCCGTGAGAGCCGGAAGGTCTGCAGTTGGTTGCACGACCTTGGCTAACGGAAACAAAATGATATCGATAAATACGGTCTCCCGAGGCCCCGTAAGATCAACGTCTTTTGTCTGTGGCTGGAATCCGGGAGCGTCAACCCGCAGCCGAAATTGGCTATTCGTCAAACCATCAAACTCGAACCTGTCGTCCGAGCCCCCGGTCGTCTTTTGGTCGACCAGGCTCCCACCCGCATCTTCAAGCTTCAATGTAGCCAGCGGTCCGTTGTACTCGCCCGATAGCACCCTGACCTTGCCAACCAGAGTGACGGCTGCGGCGTTTGCCGTGAAGAGACACCAGCAGATCGAAAAGTTCAGGATTCCGAATTGGGTGGGCGCCCACAGCCTGGATTTTAGACTTTGCATCGGCACCTCGATTGGCAAAGCAGGAATTCGATCCCCCTGCCACTCGTCAAGGGTCAATCTAGCACCGGGTGTTGATGGAAATCAACTCGCCCAGCTTGAGAGATGCGCAGTCACCGGGATAACCGTAAAGGAGATTGCTGTCGGCGCGCCCCACCTGTACGTCAAGCCAAGTATTTCGAGTGATGAGCGAACCGGGCAGCGCCACCTTAAGATAATTACTGGTGAGCGCCACTTGCGCGCCTTCCTCGGTCTCATCCAAAGTAAGAGCGGAAAGTGTTCGGCCCACCTGAGCGGCATGGAATGCACGGCGCTTCTCCGCGATGAGATCGCGAATCTCACGGCCCCGCTCATGGGCCACCCGGCCATTTACCTGGCCAGGCATTTCTGCAGCGGGCGTCCCCGGCCGGGCGGAGTAAGGAAAAACGTGGACGTAGGTTATAGGGAGTGACTTCAGAAAGCGGACACAGGCCAAGTGGTCCTGATCCGACTCACCGGGAAAGCCCACCATCACATCCGCGCCGATGCCGCAATTTGGAATCTGCTCGCGGATGGAATTGATTCGCTCAGCGTATTGTCGCGTCCAGTATCGCCGGTTCATTTGCCGGAGAATCCTGTCGCACCCACTCTGCAAGGGCACGTGAAAATGTTGCGCCATGCGCGGTTCGTTGGCCACCAGGCGGATGAGATGCGGACTCACGTCCATCGGCTCAATCGAACTGATGCGGATGCGCGCCATTGAGGTCCCGCCGAGAATACGTTCAAGCAAACCTAAAAAATTAATCCTCCGGCCAAGATCGCGGCCATAACTTCCCAAATTGATTCCGGAGAGAACAATTTCCTTAACGCCCGTGCGCACAAGCTGGCGAATTTGTTCGATGACGGCATCGGGATGAAGGCTGCGGCTTGAGCCGCGAACTTCCGGGATAATGCAGAACGAGCAGCGCGCGTCGCAGCCGTCTTGAACTTTTAGCGTGGGACGGGTGCGATCGTCCGGGTAGACAGGGGCAAAATGAAACTCATCAGAGATTTTACCGACCCTGATGTTCGCCGGCGCCTTTTCCACTGCCGATTCCGCCGCTGGAACAGAAAGGCTGGGGTTCGGTTCTTGGAACTGCACCAGCGCAGGGCTCTCGGGCAAAGAGGTGGCGGGCGGCCCGCCAGGGTTTGTGCTCGCGGCGTCGCCTCGCGGCTCCTGAGTCAGCGTCGCCGCCAAAAGTTCAGCAACTGTATGCTTGTGTGAATTGCCCACTACCCAATCCACTCCCGCAAGCTGCGCAATCTCATCCGGCGCCCGTTGGGCGTAGCAGCCGGTCACAAGAATGCGGCATTCAGGGTTCGCCCGGTGAATTCGGCGGATCATCCGGCGGACCTCGGCGTCCGCGCTGGCCGTGACGGTGCACGTGTTCAGAACGGCCACCCGACTTTGCTCCGCGTTCTGAACTTCACGCAGGCCCGCGTCAAGCAATTGCTTCTTGAGAGCCGCGCCATCCGCCTGGCTTGCCCGGCAACCGAAATTGAGAAGGTGAAAAGTCGACATGGTTGAGATTTAATTGTATTCCAGTGTCGCCTTTCCGGCCAGCCGATTAGCAACAGACTGGAAGTTCTTGCGGCTTTCGATTCGTGATTGCCTTCATCACGAACATCTTCTCGCGACCACTCATCGGGCGGGAGTTTGGGGTTGGAAAGGTGGAAAACTAAGACGGAGTACCGGTGGCCCGCCGTTGCTGGAAACATTCGCGGCAGAAAACCGGTCTGCCCTGTGTGGGATTGAAGGGCACTGTGGTTTCCTTGCCGCATTGGGAACACACGGTGGTGGTCTCAACCCGCTGATGGCCCTGACCGCTCTGAGCTTGGTTGCGTTTGGATTTGCATCCCTTACAGCGCTTGGGCTCATTCTTAAAACCCTTTTCGGCGTAAAAGATTTGTTCGCCTGTGGTGAAGATGAAATCCTCGCCGCATTCGATACACTTCAGCATCCTATCCTGGTATTCCATGCCCGGCCCCCCGTTGAAGTGGACCCTGGTTAAAAGCGAGGAAGGAGAACGGCCGGAGGTTCTGACCGTTCTCGCTCACCTCTCTGTAACGAAGTTATTCCGGCTCGTGCCTGGCTTTCTTGCGATTTCGTTTCCGCGCCAAAGCTGCTTTCACCCGGCGTTTCTCGCCCGGTTTCAAATAGAAGGAATGTCTCTTAACTTCTTTGATAATGTCCTCTTGTTGAACTTTGCGTTTGAACCGGCGCAGTGCATTTTCAAGAGATTCGCCGTCCTGAAGTCGTATCTCAGCCAAATTTCGAACACCCCCATTTCGCTGTGAGAATATATAAATATATCGCCTGAAGATATAGCGTGCATTGTGCGCTGCCCCATCCAGGGAAGTCAAGCGCATTCTTCATGCCGTTGATTGGATATTTAACCTGCCTCACTTCGCTTCGTCGTAATAGTTGCTTCATAGTTACTCCCCCCAGGAAATCCGGGCAGCGCTCGCTCCTTGACCCTGATGGGGGCTTATGTTACGGTCAGTGCCTCGTCAAAAGATTCCCCTCGCCCCGGCGATCCCATGGCGGAAATCCTCAAGGTCGACACGACGGACACGGCGCAAATGGAGTATGCCCTTGAGTATTCCACCCGTCTTATTACAGCGGGCAAAGTAGTGGCGTTTCCCACGGACACTTTTTATGGTTTGGGAGCGGATCCTCTGAATCTTGCGGCCGTCAGCGAAATCTTTCGTATCAAGCGCCGGACATCGGACCAGCCGCTTCCCCTCCTCGTGGCCTCGCTCGACCAAGCGGCAGACCTTGCCCATAATCCTCCGCGGATATTTTTCAAGTTGGCCGAAAAATTCTGGCCGGGGCCGCTGACCATTGTGGTTTCCGCGTCGCGGCTGATCCCTCTGAAGGTCACCGCAAACACCGGCAAGGTGGGCCTGCGGTGGCCGCGCGCGACATTGGCCGTGGCAATGATAATGGCCGCCGGCCGCCCCATCACCGGCACCAGCGCCAACCTTTCCAAAAGCCCGGCGTGTTCCACAGCCGCTGAAGTTGAGGATCAGATTGGCGCCGACCTCCCGTTGATCGTGGACGGTGGGCGCACTCAGGGTGTCCTGGCTTCCACGGTTGTGGAACTGGTGGACGAGCGTGCGCGCATCCTCCGCCCTGGCGGCGTTCCAGAGTCTGCGTTAAAGGAGTTTCTCGGCTGACCGGCCTCCGCATTCGTCACTTAATCCTGCCGATTTTCCTCCTCATGCTCGTGGGCGGGGCTTTGGTGGAGTGGTCTGTCTATCGGGCTATTCGTAACCAAGCTGCCCGGGACGAGGCCCAGCTTGCGGATGCGATTGTAGTTTTTGGGGCTGCCCAATATAACGGGACGCCTTCTCCGGTGCTCAAGGCGCGCCTGGATCACGTGTTCGATTTAGAGGAACGAAATCTTGCGCCAGTGGTGATTACCACCGGAGGCAGTGGCGGCGATCCGAAATTCACCGAGGCGGGTGTGAGCCGCGACTACCTGGTGCAGAAAGGCGTGGCCGGGGAAAAAGTCCTATCAGAAAATCGCGGCGAATCAACTTACCAGAGTGTGCAAGCCGTGGCGCGCATCCTGGGCCAGCGTCATGGAAAAACTTGTATCGCAGTGAGCGATGGATTTCATCTTTACCGCGTTAAGCAGATGTTCAAGGCTATGGGCATTACCGCCTATGGGTCTCCGGCCCCGGAAAGTCCCATTGAAGCCGCATCCTTTGACCGCGTATATCATTCCTGGCGTGAGGCTTTATTGACCAGCTTGTGGTACGTGGGATTTAAGGGATAAGATATTATTGCTGCATATTTCCGGTTTCACCATCTCACGCCTGCGTGACCGCGCCCAATAGCATGGCTTTTCGCGCCCCCGTAACTGAAGGAAGATTTCCGGGGAGTCGGTGCATCGTTCGGTCAGCGAGCACGGCGAAGGCCATCGCCTCCTTGGCGTCCACCGGCAATCCAAATTCATCCGAGGTGTGAACAGAGACTTCAGGCAGGAGTGCCTTGAGCCGTTGAAGAAGCAAATTATTGCGGGCTCCGCCGCCGGAAACAATCAGGCGATGTATTTTGGCGACGGGAAAAACGAATCGCCGGAGCGCATCCACAATCGTTCGCGCGGTCAACTCGGTGGCAGTGCGAAGCAGGTCATGCATGCGGGCGCGTCGCTTGCTGAGGAAATACCGCGCCACGAAATCGGCGCCAAACTGCTCGCGCCCTGCGCTTTTCGGCGGCGCGTGACGGAAATAGGGCAGCCGTAAAATTCCTTCGAGGAGCGGCCCTAGAACAGTTCCACGCGCGGCCAGGCGCCCTCCGGCGTCAAAGGATTTTCGCCCCTTTGTAAAGTGACGCACCAATCCGTCCATCACCATATTTCCCGGACCCGTATCGAAGCCAAAAACTTCCTGGGGCTTGGCGCGCGCGGGGATTACCGTAAAATTTGCGATGCCCCCGATGTTTAATGCGACGGTGCCTTGATGGGCATCGCGCAGCAGCAGATAGTCCACCAGCGGCACGAGGGGCGCACCCTGCCCTCCCGCCGCCATGTCCGCCGTCCGGAAGTCCGCCACCACGGCAGCGCCAGTCCGCGCTGCAATTACGGCTGGTTCGGCGATTTGAAGAGTGGAAGTATGGCCGGCGGAGCGCACATTTAATCTTTGCCGGTTCGGTTTTTGCGAACTTCCTTGATGAAAGATCGTTTGCCCGTGCGAACCAATAACCGTAATTCGCGCTGGCGAAATTTTACCCCGTCGGCAAACCTTGAGCGCCGCGTCCGCAAACAACCCGCCCAGAATAAAATTGAGCTCGCTGATTTCGCCAGCGGTCGTCGGCTGGCCGGCAGCCACGCGCATCAGCCGTGTTCTAATTTCCTGCGGATAAGGCCGGACAACGAAAGCCCGCAGGCGAACGCCAGGGCGTGCGGCGGGCCCGGTCAAACGCACCAGAGCCGCGTCAATCCCGTCCATCGATGTTCCGGAAATTAATCCGACGGCCAACCGTTCGGGATTTATTTGGCGGCCGCGCTTGTGAGCGTCACTCAAACTTTTATTCCTCAGTCTTAAGTCTTTAAGTGATTGCTGAATTCTTTAAATTCCTTACCCAGCTCCTTCAACGCCTTCATAGAGATTTTTCCGCTGGGCGCCGCCAACGCCTTCTTAACCCCGCGGATTCGTTGGAGAGCTTGCGCCACCCGGCTGGTGGAAATTCTACCCGACTCCAGCCCATTTCTTAATCCTTCAATAACACTCTCAGCGGAATTCTTACGGTTGCTGGTAAAAACCATGTCGCAGCCTGCGTTGATCGAAAGCACGGATGCGTCCGCGGGGCCGAATTTTTGCCGAATATGCTCCGACTCAAGGTCGCTCGTCATGGCCAGCCCATGATAAAGGAGCTTGACCCGCAACAATCCATGGAGCACATTCGCGGAATGTATGGCGGGCAGCGCAATATCAAAATCATACGCCTTGTACGCATGATGGCTTACCATGACCATGGGTAGTTGACGTAGAAGTTTGCGATAGGGAACCAGGTCTTCACGCCACATCGGGGCCATGGGCTTGCCGCTCAAATAGAGGCCGGCTTGGCTGTCCATGCGCGCGCTGCCGAACCCGGGGAAGTGTTTGGCGCAGGGCAGGATATTGTGGCGCTGCAAACCTCGCATAAAATCCCCGCCGCATTTCGCCACTTGAAGGCCGTCCAAGCCAATAGCTCGCGCGCCGGCGGCAGGGTCGGAGGAGTCAGCGGAAAGGTCAAGCCGCGGCGCGAAATTTGTATTGAAGCCCAGGAGTTTCATGCCCGCGCCGATTAGTTCCCCCAGCTTCGCCGCAGCATTTTCTTTCACGTCCACGGCGCGCAATGATGGCGCTGGAGGAAAAAATTCCTGGAGAGGATCCGCCGTCCCGCCTTCTTCCGCCAGTGCAAGGAAGGGAGGGGCGCCCGGCGTTCGCGCGATTTTGCCCAGAAGTTCGGCGACGGACTCCGGCGTCCGCAGCGTCCGCTGGGAAAAGATTATCCCGCCCGGGCGAATGGCGCGGAGTCTTTTCTCGAGCCCGGCACTCCAGCGGTCTTCGTCCAATCCAAGAAAAAGAAGTTGTCCGAGATCGTCTGTTCGCAATCGGCTCATGATTGAATCTGTTTCTTCAGTTCCGCCAGCAGATTCAGCGCCTCAATGGGTTTCAGATTATCGAGGTCGGCTTTTTCAATGGCCCGGACGACTTCGGCATTCAAAGGCGTAAAAATGGTCAATTGGATCGGCGCCGACTCAGCGCCGCCCGCCCGCGCCTCAAGACGCGCGCTAAGGTTGTGCTCGTTCTGTTCGTGCTTCGTCAGAATTTCACGGGCGCGCTCGATGACGCTCGGCGGCAGTCCCGCCAGGCGGGCAACCTCGATGCCATAGCTTTTATCAGCGCTGCCCGGCTCCACCTTGCGTAGGAATACAATGTTCGAGCCCGACTCTTTAACGGAGACGTGATAATTGCGCACGCCGGGCAACAGGTCCGCCAGCTCCGTGAGTTCGTGATAGTGAGTGGCGAAAAGTGTTTTTCCGCGCGTCCGCAATTGCAGGTGCTCGACCACCGCCCACGCAATGGCTAATCCGTCAAACGTCGCCGTGCCGCGCCCAACTTCATCCAGCAGCACGAGGCTGCGCGGCGTGGCGGTGTTCAAAATGCTGGCCGCTTCCGTCATCTCCACCATGAACGTGGAGCGGCCGCGTGCCAGATTGTCTGAAGCGCCGATGCGCGTAAAAATGCGGTCAAAGAGAGGAAGCCTGGCGCTGGTGGCAGGCACGAAACTTCCCATCTGAGCCATTAAAGCGATCAGCGCCGCCTGGCGCAGGTAGGTGGATTTCCCGCCCATGTTCGGGCCGGTGATAATAAGGATAAGATCCGGCCCCGAATTCATGTAGAGGTCATTCGGGATAAACCGTCCGCCCAGCTCTTCTTCGCCAATCAGTTCGATTACGGGATGACGCCCCTCGCGGATCACCATTTCGCCGTTGTCAGAAAATTCCGGCCGGGCGTAATTGCGGGTCGCGGCGAGGAAGGCGAAACACGATTCAACATCAAGCTCCGCCAGAGCCCGGGCAGTTTGGCGAATTCGCCACGCCTCTGCTGCCACCCCGCGTCGAATTTCCACAAACAGTTCGCGCTCCAGCGTCTGGCTTTTATCTTCGGCATCGAGAATTTTTGCTTCGAGTTCTTTCAGCTCCGGCGTGGTGAACCGCTCCGCGTTCACCAGAGTTTGCTTGCGCTCATAATCCGCGGGGACCTGCGGAAGGTTGGGCTTGGTTACTTCAATGTAGTAACCGAAAACATTATTGAAGCGCACTTTTAATGAATTGATTCCGGTGCGCTGGCGCTCGCGCGTCTCAATTTGCGCGATGATTTGTTTGCTGTTTTGGCTCAGGTTGCGCAGCTCATCGAGCTCCGCATGATAGCCTGTGCGTATGAGGTTGCCTTCCGTCAACACAGCCGGGGGGGATGGGTGAATGGATTTTTCCAGCAAGTCGCGCACATCCGCAAGCTCATCCAACTGCGCGTGCAGCTCGCGCAGCCTCGACGCCTGAAAATGGGAAACAGAATCTCGAACCCACGGCAGTTGGGCGAGCGAATTCGCCAAGGCCACAAGATCGCGCGCGTTAGCTGTCTCCAGCGTAACCCGGCTGAGCAGCCGCTCGAGGTCCTGGATATTTCCCATCGTTCGGCGCAGTTCCTCGCGCGCGATGGTGGTTTTTAAAAGTTCTTCCACCGCCTGCAGCCGGCTCTCGATCTCTGCGCGTTCGATGGAGGGCCGCAGGATCCAACTCTTTAGTAACCGCGCACCGAGAGATGTTGCGCAATGGTCAAGCGCGCTCAATAAAGTTGAGATGCGAAGCCCGCCAAACGCCGGTTCCAGCAGTTCAAGGTTTCGCAATGTCGCGGGGTCCAGGATGAGCGAATCGTGCTGCTCGTAAAAACGAATTCCGTCGAGATGGCCAAGCGAGCCGCGCTGCGTCTCGCGCACGTAATGAAGGATGGCGCCCGCAGCGGCCACAGCCAGCGGGCGGCCCTCCATTCCGTAGCCCGCCAGTGATGCCACGCGAAAATGATCCCGCAAAAGTCGCCCGCCGTATTCTTCGGTGAAAATCCAATCGTCCAACGGAGTGCGCGTGATCGGGATGCCGGCATCGGAGGGAATAGCTTCCAGCGGTGTTTTGAGTTGCGGCAGCAGGATCTCGCGCGGGCGCATCCGGTCAAGTTCTTCGCGCAGCCGCATTCGTGAATCGGTCCCGGGAAATTCCGTGGCGCGAAAATCGCCCGTCGACAGGTCAGCGAACGCCACGCCCGTCGCTCCATCTTTTTCGGCCATGGCCGCCAGATAAATGTTCTGCCGGGGCTCGAGTACTTGCGAGTCGGTGGCGGTACCCGGCGTCACCACGCGCGTGACCTCGCGCTTTACCAGCGTCTTCGCCACGCGCGGATCTTCCATCTGGTCGCAAATCGCCACGCGAAAACCTTTGCGGATGAGCTTCGCAATGTAGCCCTCGGCGGCGTGGTAGGGGACGCCGCACATCGGCACCGCCACGCCCTTTTCCTTGTTGCGCGAAGTCAGGGTAATTTCCAGTTCCCTGGCCGCCACGACGGCGTCTTCAAAAAACAGTTCGTAAAAATCGCCAAGACGAAAAAGCAGGAGGGCGTTCGGATGGCGCTCCTTGATGGCGCTGTACTGGCGCATTAATGGCGTGGAAAACTCGGGGTTCGGCATGATGATTGACCCGGGCATTATCGTGCCCGCCAGCCGATTTTGTAAACCTGATTATATCGAGCGGCAGGATTTAAGGTTGGCCCGGGGTGGGGAGTCCCGCGTCTTCCGGCGCGGGATTGAGAATACGGATGTCAGGAAGCTGGCGATATTTCTGGGCGTAATCAAGCCCATAGCCCACCACAAATAAATCAGGAATCGTAAACCCCACGTAATCGGCGTACACAGGTTTGATGCGCCGCTCGGCCTTGTCCAGCAGCGCGACCAGCTTCAAGCTTCTCGGTTTGCGCGCCGTCAGCATTTTGTGGAGATAGGTAAACGTCAAGCCGGTGTCAAGAATGTCCTCCACGGCCAGAACGTCCAGCCCTTCAACGCTGTGATCGAGGTCCTTGGTAATCTTTACCTGGCCGGACGAAGTTGTGGCGGCGCCATAGCTCCCGATGCCTAGAAAATCCACTGTGACTTCAATATCGATTTGGCGAATCAAGTCAGCCAGAAAAATCCAGGCGCCCTTCAGGATGCCCACCAGGTGAAGCCGCTGCCCGCGATAGTCAGTTGAAATCTGCGCGCCCAGCTCGCGAACGCGCCTGGCGATTTTTTCCGCGTCCAAAAGCATTTCAAGATTTTTGTCCGGCGCATTATTTTTCATTCTCGTTCACCGTCCCAGAAATCGTGATTGAGAAGTGAGGAAAAGGCGCTCACCCTCGCGGCATGTATGGTA
>DASYXZ010000040.1:0-4431 GCA_035934315.1 Terriglobia bacterium
CTCTTCCGCCTGGGCTAAGCGCCCGGGCCGCCGCCTCCCCGGAGCCTGACCGCAAAATCCTGAAACCGATTGGCTATGTCCAGAAAGCGAACGGCTTGGTGGAGGCCATCGTGAGCGAGGGGAACGGCGTCCAAGTGGTCCATGTGGGAGATATTTTTGAAGAGAAATATACTGTCGCGCAGATTTCGCGGGAGGCCGTGGAAGTTATCGCGTCTTCGGCCCCACTGGACGTTTTGCCTTCCGCATCAATCATCGCTTCCAATTCGTCTTCGGGAATTGAAAGGGAAACAGAGGATTCGGCTTCAGCTTCGAAACCTCTTCCATCTCTGGCGACTTCGCTTCCCCCGAAACGAGTGCCTGATTTGAAGGTGAAAGCTGGTCAGGATGCAAAAACTCGAATCCGGAACGCCGCTAAGCCTGAACTCCAACCCTTTGCGCATCAGGCGGATATTCACAAAGGTGCGCTTGCGACACCTACTTTTGATGGGCCCAAGCCCATTGGGTACGTCGAAATGTCCGCCGGAAATAGAATTACTGTGATTCCCGATGGAGAATCTGTTCGCCTTGTGAAACCGGGAGGTACTTTGTCAGACCGGCGCGGGATTGATGATCGCCCGTTGGTTGCTTCGAGAACTCTTGGCTTTGTTAAAGAAGCGGACGGGAAAGTCCAAGCCATCGTCGATGAAGGCGAAGGGGTACATCTCGTTCAAGTCAGCGACAATTTACCAGGGCCGCTGATGGCCGGTGGGGATTCCGCTAAAGCTCTGGAAGGCGCTCTTAGCTCTCTCGTGCCGCCAGCTCCCTCACCGGTCAGAGTGGCCAGCGCAAGTCTTGGAAAGGGAGCGCCACCAGGCTTGTCTCCGGGCGGGCGGCAGTTATACCCGCCCGGTCCGGTTCAGACTGGGGATCCCGAAAAAGATTCGGCCTTCGGCGGACCACTTGAACCCTGGGAGCCTCCGGATAAGCCTCCACCAAAGCGGGAGGCCCCGGTTGCCGATGACACGGTGGTCCCAGATAAGCCGCCGCAACTTGACGTAATGGCCACTTCCAAGGGACTGGAAGCCGAAGTTACCGGTTCTTCCAACCGAGATGAGGCTGTCCTGGGTTCTTTGGGCTACTTAAATGCTCAGGACTGGCGTGCTTCTCCTCATGTGGTTACTTCGGAGCCTGCGGCGCAGCCGAGGGGTTCCCCTGTCTCCGATACGACCGTCTTAAGATCTTTCGGCTATGGCGATTGGAAATACGGACGCGCCTCTCCTCTTGCAGCTTCTTTGGAAGTTGCGGCTCGCGCCAACGGCTCTCAAAATACCACCGTCCTAAAGCCTATTGGCTACCTGGATTGGCAGGACGGACGCACTCTGGCTGTCGTTGATGACGGTGACGACGGAGTGCGCCTTGTTCATGAGGGTGAACTGCTCGACGACCACAGATTTAGGGTCGCCAAAGTTTATCCGAAAGCGGTGGAGATTGCTAAACTACCGATTGCTCCGCCTGGCTTGAGGAGCAATCCTTCTTTTCAGCCTCAAGCGCGGCAGGCTGTGGCTGCAGGAGCCTCCTTGCCAGGCTCATTGGAGAAACCGCATGGGTCAGTAGGGGCAGTTCGACTTGGGCATGGGAAGGACCAATCCTCGCGACTGATTGGTGGCTCCGCCAAAGTGCCCAAGGGGAGTTCGCTTGCCGTCATGAGTTTCGCCTTACGCAGCCAGGGTGCACCCTGCTTCGATTTCAAGTCCCTTTTGATGATGCCCAGCGCCAGCCCCGGGCCCTGGAGCTTTTCCGCCCTGAACCTATACTTTCCCTCCGGCGCGAATACCCCTCTGGCCAAGCAGGCATCCGCCACTTGCGCGGGCGCCCTTGCATTCTGACCCTGATTCTTCCTTAATTGCCACATCCAACCTTGCGAATTTGGTTAATTTTAATCGCGAAAAAGCCGATATACGATATGGGGAAGTGTGTCACTCGGGGCTTAGGCATCGCGGACAAGGGAATGGGAGGCCGCAGGTACCGGCGGCTTGACCTCACCACTCATCGGCCCGTTTTGGCGCGGTGAACGCGCCGCACCGCCAGCTCTCAGGAGCCGCGCAGCACCGGGTTTAAGTCCTCTTTCTGGGCTGATTTGGCGACTCGGGGTTCGGCCATTTCTTTCATGATGCGGGAAAGTAAAGTTTTACCTGATTCTTTCCTGGCGTTTTTTTTCTTCATGGAATTTGCAACCGCGCTCATTTTCCCATTCCTTTCGTGAGCTTAATGCCACGCAATCAATTCAGCAGTTCGCGGGGAAGTCTTCCATCCTGTCCGGCGGGATATTGACCGTGCAACTATATTTCGATGGCACGGTCAAAGTCATAAAGTGGGTGGGGTAGTGATTCAGGGCGTGCCCGCAAGTCACGCAGAAGTCCGCGAGGAAAGCTGTGCGGGCGCCGGAATCTGTTTGTATGGCGCCGGATTGTTTTGACCATGGCTCGCGCTCACGCTGGCGAAATCGTTCGATCAGCACCCTTATCTGCGCTCAATTTACCCCCGCCCCCGGCGACTGTATCCCCAGCCCCCGCCACCCAGTAAAAACAACACTAAAAGAACAATCAATATAGTTTCCATATTTCATCCCTCATTTTTCAGCCGAAGCTGGTGGACCAGTCTGTACGAAAGTCCTTGTGCTTTCCCTTACAATAAGGATATTAGAGGCTGCGGAGACGGGAGTCTGTGTCATTACGACCGGGGGTGTGTGCAATAACGCTCAGCCACTTTCAGCGAGAGTCGAGGCATGAAGTGAAAATGAAGCGCAGACGCTCGATTCGGGATTGCGATCCATGATTCTGAGAATCAGGCTGAGGGGTGGGAGCTAACCATAACGCGAACCTTGTTATACCCAGGTTTGATAGCTTCGTAAATCAACCGGCACCGGTCAGGATAGGAAATGAAAGCGCTCTTCATGGCGTTGATCGTAATCTTTTCAAAATCGTCCAGCATCAGGCCGAAGGTGGCCACCGCTGACTGGAATTCTTTGGTCATCGTCGTGTTGCTCATCAGGCGATTGTCAGTGTTCAAAGTGACGCGAAATTTCTCCCGGTAAAGGACCTTGAATGGGTGCTGGGCAAGGCTGGGCGTGGCGCCGGTGTGGACGTTGCTATTCAGGCAAATCTCCAACGGGATTCGCTTGTCCAGAACGTATTGCGCCAGGTTGCCGAGCTTCACCACTTTGCCGTCCGCCACCGCGATATCATCAATCAGGCGCGTGCCGTGCCCAATGCGGTGCGCTCCGCAATACTGGATGGCCTGCCATATGGATTCCTTCCCATAGCCCTCGCCGGCATGAACGGTGATGTTGAAGTTCATTCTCTGAATATAATGAAAAGCATCAACATGTTTCTTGGGTGGGTAACCGCCTTCTTCACCCGCCAGATCAAAGCCCACCACGCCCCGGTCCCGGAAATCCACGGCCAGCTCCGCCATTTCGAGCGAAACGTTCATGTTGCGCATGGCGCAGATAATCAGGCCGCTCGGTATTCCAAAATCTTTTCGCCCGCGCTCGAGGCCCTTTAACACCGAAGAAACCACTCGCTGGTGGGTGAGTCCTTTTTTGGTGTGAAACACCGGCGCGAAACGCGTTTCAAAATAGATTACGCCGTCACTTCTCAAATCTTCCACTTGCTCATAGGCCGCCCGCTCCAGCGCCTCCTCCGTCTGCAACACCGCGATGGTGTGAGCGAAACCCTTCAGGTATTCGGCCAGGCTGCCGGTGTTGGCGCCGCGGAAAAACCATTCCGCCAATGCCTGCGGATCTTCTGTGGGCAGCTTGTTGTACTTCGCCGCGCGCGCCAGGTCGATGATCGATTGCGGGCGCAGGACGCCATCCAGGTGTTCGTGCAATAAAACCTTGGGCAGCGCGCGCAGTGTGGCTTCATCCAATCTGACCGTGTTCATTTCTCCGTTCATATTACTCTTCTCTTGCGGCTCGCGCCAGACGACTTCAAAGACCTCAACTCAGAGGCCGCCAAGCGTCTCAGCGAAATCCGTCTTCAGTCTTTTTTGGCTACAAGAGGACGACGCTGAGGGAACTGGCGGCAGGAACCCGGAGAGTGTTACAAAAACAGAGCAAGAGGAAAGGGGAACGTAAAATAACTTATTTAGTAATACTACATATATTAAGTTCAACTATCATTTAAGATATTTTCCGGTTCTAATTTTAGAACGGATTTCAAGGAGCTGGGGACTGTGCCCCAGTTGGTTGCAGACGCGCTTATTGATTCTAAAGGACATTCCGGGTTCGTTCATTAAGAGGCGTACTTTGCACAACTTGTCCTGCCCTCTTTTGGGCGCCATGGAGCATCCTCAAACCTGACTTTTAGCCCTCCACACCTGATCAGGCTGACTCTATTAAAGCGCCGGATCACGACCAAAAGCAGAGCGTCATAACAGTACCTGTTTGTC
>DASYXZ010000056.1:0-31688 GCA_035934315.1 Terriglobia bacterium
CTGATCGCCAGCAGCGTCGCTCTTGAGGCTTCGCGCCGGGAGTTGGCGGCGGGGATGGCGGGCCGATTTAAAATGTGGCTGTATGCAGCCGCCCTCCTGGGCGTGGCTTTTATTGGCGGTCAACTTGTTGCCTGGCGCGAATTGGCGTCGCGCGGTGTGTACCTTTCCACGAATCCCAGCAGCTCGTTCTTCTATCTGCTGACGGCGGCGCACGGAATTCACTTGCTGGGCGGACTCATTGCCCTTTTTTATCTTGTATGGCGGGCGCCCCTATTGGCTTCCGGACTCAAGAAGCGGGTGGCCGTGGATGTCACCGCCGTCTACTGGCATTTTATGGACGGTCTGTGGATTTATCTTTTAATCCTGCTCACGGTGAGGTTATAGGATGGCGAGCCACGCTCAAGAAATAACCGGCCCTGAACTTGGTCACGAAACGGAATGGTCCGGGGGCGCGAACCCTTACGCGATCCCTTCCAAGAAACTTGGAATGTGGTTGTTCATCGTTTCGGACGCGATCACGTTTTCCGCCATACTAATCGCCTACAGCTACACGCGCACATCCACGGAAGTGTGGCCCCGGCCCTTCCCCTCAGCCAGCATCATCAACGCCACCGTGATGACCCTGGTGTTGCTCACGAGCTCCGTTACCATGGTGCTGGCCGTGCGTGCCGCCAAGATGGGGTTTCGTTCGCGCGCGGCAGGATGGCTGGTGGCAACACTCATGGGCGGCGTCTTATTTGACGTCTTGCATCTTCACGAATGGTTTGGGCTGATTCACGAAGGGGTTACGCCGTGGTCGAACCCCTGGGGCACGCCGCAATTTGGCGCCACGTTTTTCGGGCTGACAGGGCTGCACATGACCCACGTGACCATCGGTGTTGTTTATCTTGCGATCGTTGCCTTGGGCACCGTCCGCGGCAAGTTCAACGCCGATGACGTGGAAGTGAGTGGTTTGTACTGGCATTTCGTTGACCTGGTGTGGATGTTCATTTTCCCGCTGGTCTATTTGCTTTCTGCGAAAATTGGGTAGGCGTTCTGATGCAGTGAACTCAGACCGGGCGACAATCGGAGGTTGACCAAATTCATGCATGAGGCAACTGAAAGCGCACACGTCGAGTCCAGTATGCGGGCAATTTTCACTGTTTGGTTTTCGCTTCTGGGACTTACCGGCGTTGAGGTTTTCCTGGCTTACCAACAATTGGAATTGAAGCTGATGCTGGCCCTTTTGATGGGTCTATCGCTGATTAAAGCTTCCCTGATTGTCGCCTACTTTATGCACCTCCGCTACGAGCGGCGCAGCCTGGCCTTCACGTTGATTCCAGCATTAATCTTTGTGGTGGGTATGATGTTTGTGATATTCCCGGATAGCATTCGCATACTGATGATGAGGGTGAAGTAGGACAACAAATGGCGAACATCAAATCTTCAATAGGGTCTCATCTGATGCGATTGGCCGCCGCCCTCGCTGTGCTGGCGAGTCCCAGCCAGGTGTTTGCCCAGATGTGTCCCGCTTGTTACAGCAACGCTGCCGCGCAAACTCCAGGTTTGTTGCAGGCGCTCAGAATAGGCATTCTGGTGATGATGTTTCCCTCGCTCTTGATGTTTATCGTGATTTTCGTTGTCGTGTTCCGCCGCCGGAACAGCTTTAACGCGGAGAGCGATGGGGAAATGATTTTCAATCATGACTCGGGAAATATCGTGGCGCCGGACCTCGAGCGGGCGGCCGCGAAAGTATAAAGTTTGGATATGACACGAACCTCCACACAGCGGTGGCTGCACGCTTACGCGACTTTTGTCGCCGGAGCCACGTTTATCTTAATTATCGCCGGCGCGCTGGTGACGTCGAATGACGCGGGGCTGTCGGTTCCGGACTGGCCCACTTCTTTTGGCAGTTTTCGCATGCCTCGCATGACCGGCGGCATCAAATTCGAGCACGGCCATCGTATGGTCGCCGGAACGGTTGTAATTCTTACGCTAATATTGGCCGCCTGGCTCTGGCGCAGCGACCCGCGCCGCTGGGTTCGCCGCCTGGGCTTTATTGCAGTCCTCGCCATCATCGCGCAGGCCATTCTGGGCGGCATCACAGTCCTCTTCTTTTTGCCGGTGGATATCTCGGTGGCGCACGCTTGCCTGGCTCAGGCTTTTTTCTGCATCATGGTAAGCTTGGCTCTTTTTACGAGTCCTGATTGGCGCTGGGATGAGCCCAAGGTTAAAGACGCCTCCGGTTTATCCACGCGACGGCTTGCGACATTGACCACGGCTTTAATTTTTTTGCAGCTCATGCTCGGCGCGGCGTTTCGACACCACGGATTCGGCATCATCCCTCATATAGTGGGCGCGGGTTTGGTGACGGTGTCGGTCATTTGGATGTTGGTTCGGGTCCTTTCAAATTTTCGCCATGAACGCCGGCTTACGCGAGCCGCTTGGTTGCTCACCGGATTGCTGATTGCGCAAGTTGCCCTGGGCATTGGTTCATATTGGGAGCTCTGGTTAAATCAGAACCCTCCGCAGCCCATGCCGCCGGTGGTGCTGGTTACCACCACGCACGTGGCGGTTGGCGCGTTGGTCCTTGCGGCGAGCGTGGTATTAACATTCCAAAGTTACCGACTCGTCGCGGCCCCGGAAGCGGCTTTGAATTTAGGGTCGGTGCCGGAGAAAGTTACAGTTTAACGGATTGGATATGGGAAGGAGTTTGGAAAGTACGGTTGTGGTTCCGCCCGCTACTCGACTGGCTCAGCATCGGCTGGTGGGCTGGCGCAGCAAGGTGGCGGATTACTGGTCGCTCACCAAGCCGGAGGTCAACTCTCTGGTTGTGGCCAGCACCCTCGCGGGCTTTTACCTTGCCTGGCGCGGACCGATGAACTATGCGCTCATGATTCACACCCTCGTTGGCACCCTCCTTGTGGCAAGTGGGACGGCGACGCTGAACCAGTGGGTCGAGCGGGAATTCGATGCGCGCATGCGGCGAACCGCCAACCGGCCGCTCCCGGCGGGCAGACTTTCCTCTTCAGAGGCGCTGTGGTTTGGAATAGGTCTTTCTGTTGCGGGCGGCCTCGAACTCGCGCTGGCAGTTAATATTTTGGCCAGTTTCCTGGCGCTGTTGACGCTCGCGAGTTATTTGCTGCTTTACACGCCGCTCAAGAGGAAAACTTCCTACTGCACGCTGGTCGGCGCCTTCCCGGGAGCGATGCCACCCTTGATCGGATGGGCGGCGGCGCGTGGCAACCTGAATCTCGAGGCGTGGATACTTTACGCTCTGCTCTTTTTCTGGCAGTTTCCCCACTTCCTCTCCATTGCCTGGATGTATCGGGAGGATTACGAGCGCGCGGGACTGCTCATGTTGCCGCCCAATGACCCTCAGGGACGATTGGCTGCCCGGCAGATCCTTGCCACTTCAATCGCGCTGTTGCCGGTAAGCCTGTTGCCCACCTTGCTGGGCCAGTTGGGAATGATTTATTTCTTCGGAGCTCTGCCGTTGGGGCTGGCCATCCTGTACTAC
Organism: Terriglobia bacterium; assembly: GCA_035934315.1. Classification (GTDB taxonomy): domain Bacteria; phylum Acidobacteriota; class Terriglobia; order UBA7540; family UBA7540; genus DASYXZ01. The sequence continues at coordinate 3,500 of DASYXZ010000056.1, forward strand.
GGAGCTTCAACGGCGCTGGTCCGGTCAAAGGTGATGGCCCGCCGCCTCCTGCTGGCGTCTGTTTTTTATTTGCCGTTGGTGTTTGGCCTCATGATCGTGGATAAATTTTTAATGTAGTGGCGAAATAAACCTACTGCTCTAATTAGTTACTGAATGCTTGAAACAATTCTCTTACTCGCATTCTGCCTTATCGCCGGATTGATAGCGTTGGCCGTGTGCGTTTATCTGGCAATGTCCGGCCTGCTGTTCAGCGTGGGTGGATTGTTCTTCGCGTTGATCAGCCTGACGATCGGCGGCGTTTTTATTTTGAACGTTGTCTGGTCAATTTACACCGGAGAGCTGAAACAAATGCTGGAGCACAGCCGGAAGAAGCCGGCCTCAGGTGAGTTGCCCGGCAATCCCCCCTCGGAAGCCTCTCGATAACTCCACGGATTGTGTTTTGCCACCGAGACATCAGGGCCTTGTGTCGATTAATATTTGACACTCAATAGACCAGGATTTTTGACTTTTAACCATCGACTGTAGCCTGTAAACTCGGCGTGTGACCATTCAACTTTCAGATTTTCCCGTTATCGATGCCAGCCTGAACGCCACCAGCGCGGTCCTGCTGACGCTCGGCTATGTTTTCATCCGCAGCAAGCGCATTCTCGCCCACAAAATCTGCATGCTCTCGGCGTTCGGGACGTCCTCGCTTTTTCTTGTCTGCTACCTCTGGTACCACGCGCACCATGGCGTAACGCGCTTCACGGGACAGGGCGTAATTCGCACATTTTATTTCATGTTGCTCGGCTCGCATACGATTCTCGCGATTGTCATCGTCCCCCTGGTTTTCACGACGCTCTATCGCGCTTGGAAAAAACGCTTTGACCTCCACAAGCGCGTCGCCCGCTGGACGCTGCCGATTTGGCTCTACGTTTCTATTACAGGTGTGGTGGTTTATTGGATGCTCTACCACTTGTACCGGTAGTTAAAAACTGCGCCATCGCAGGCACATTGCATCCGTTTGCATCTTGACTTCACTACGCCAAAGTGGTATTTGTCACGACTGTAAAAAGTCCGAGCGAAGGCCGGGAGGTCCGGAGTGGCGCGAAAGATCTTGATCGCAGATGACAGTCCCACTGTTCAAAAGAAGGCCAGCGGGATTTTGACGGGTGAAGGCATTGAAGTGGTCACGGTGTCAAATGGCGTAGCTGCCATCAAAAAGCTTCCCGTCGTAAACCCCATGGTGATCCTTGCCGATGTCTCAATGCCTGGCAAGGATGGCTACGAAGTCTGCGAATTCGTAAAAGGCTCGGCGGAATTCTCGGGCGTGCCTGTGGTGCTGGTTTTCAGTGACGATGACACTTACGAAGAGCAAAAGGGAGCGCGGGTTCGCGCCGACGGACGAATCAAAAAGCCGTTTGACCGCGATGAACTGATCGCTACGGTGAATAAGTTCCTTGCGATCTCGGAAGCTGCCGCGGCCAAAGCCCAGGCTCCTGTTGCCAAGGCTGCACCGCCGCCGCCCCCGACCTACGTCAGCGAGCCGATGGACGAAGAGCCCGTGATAGCACCCAAGGAAGCGACTCCGGACTTTTCCGAGTTCGGCGGGGTTGCCTTTGCCGAAGCGGGGTTGGAAGAGATTCAATCCACGCCTGAAACTTCGATAGAATCCGCCCCTTCGCCTGAACCTCCAGTTATTGAAGCGGAAGGTCTGCCTTCCGTGGAACCAATCATTGAAGCAGAAACTCCTGCGGCCGCTGAACCTGTATTTGTGGAAGATGAAAGCGTGCCGTCCCACACTCACGAACACGAATCTGTTACCGAGCACACGATTATGTTCCACGCGCCGGCAGAAATCGCGCAGCCGGTCTTGAGCGATGAAGTAGCGCCTGAACCACTGCCCGTCGAGGCGCCGCCCGTTGAAACTTCACCTGAATCAACCACAGCGGATGCCAATCGCATGGAAGGGGAGGGCGGCGCCGCCGCTGCTGAGGTTGAAGCTGCACCCGAAGTCGCCACCGAATCCACTGCCGATTCCGCCCCTGTTTCCGCGAGTACACTCGACAGTTATTCGCTTAATGAAGCCGCCGCCGGCAATGTGCGGTTCGCACCTGCGGAGGCTCCGGTTGAGCCTCCCCCGGCGCCTGTTGCCCCCGCGGCCCAAGCCCTCCAAGCACTAGACCCCGCCCAGGTTTTTTCCATCGTTCGCCGCGTAGTCGCCAAGATGTCCCCCAGAATGTCCGCCCAGAGCATTGAGGATATGGCCAGAAATCTCTCCGACGAAATCAACGCTGAACTCAAAGCGTAGCCTCCTCAAAATTCCTAATCGGCCGATGCACGCTGTTTGACTGAATCTCCACCACGGGCTATAGTAATGTGTTTTTAAGACTCTCACAGGCCCGTCTGATTATGCGGCCAAAGTTTGTCCGCCGCGCGCGGACGGGCTTGCCACAAAGGGAAGGCAAGATTGGAACCAGAGATCCCCAAAATCTATTCACCGGAAACCATCGAGCCCCAGTGGGCGCGTCAGTGGGTGGAGCAGAAGCTTTATCGTCCCTCCGATGACCCGGCGAGTCCCCGCTTTTCACTCACCATTCCTCCGCCTAACATTACCGGATTGCTCCACATGGGCCACATGCTGGAGCACACGGAGATCGACATTCTGATGCGATGGCACCGTATGAAGGGCGAAAATGTGCTCTGGCTTCCCGGCACCGACCACGCCTCCATTGCCACGCAAATGATTGTGGAACGCGAACTCGGCCGAGAGGCATTGCCCGATCTCGAGCCCGGTCCCGCCGCGCAGAGCGCCTGGCAACGTGAAGGCCAGCGGCGGCGGCAGGAAATGGGCCGGGAAAAATTCATTGAGCGCTGCTGGTTATGGAAGGAAGAGAACGGTGGAACGATTCGCGAACAGATGAAGCGCCTGGGCGCCTCGTGCGATTGGACTCGCGATCGCTTCACCATGGACCCGGCGTATACGCGCGCCGTGGTGGAAGTTTTTGTGCGCCTGTACGAAGAGGGACTGATTTACCGGGGAAAATATATCGTCAATTGGTGTCCGCGATGCGGCACTGCCGTTTCCGACCTCGAAGTGGTGCACGAGGAGCGCAAGGGTAAACTCTGGTATATCCGCTACCCGATTGAAGGGGGTGGGGGGCACATCACCGTGGCCACAACGCGGCCTGAAACCATGTTGGGCGATACTGCGGTAGCCGTCAATCCGTCGGACCCGCGATACCGCGAGAAGGTGGGCACCAGGGTGGAATTGCCGTTGCTCAAGCGATTCATTCCGGTGGTTGCCGACGATTTTGTGGATCCGAAATTCGGCACTGGCGCCGTAAAGGTGACGCCCGCTCACGACCCCAACGATTTTGAAATCGCCGAGCGCCACAAACTTCCGCGCATCGAAGTGATTAACGAAGAAGGACGCATGACTGACAAGGCTGGTCCCTACCGCGGCCTTGACCGGTTTGAAGCGCGCAACGCCGTGGTGAAAGATTTGACGGCGCAGGGACTGCTCGAAAAGATTGAAGATCACATGCTGAGCGTGGGGATTTGCCAGCGCTGCCATTCCGTCGTCGAGCCGCGGCTCTCCACTCAGTGGTTTATGAAGATGAAGCCGCTGGCGGAACCCGCCATTCGCGCGGTTGAAGACGGAAGGATCCAGGTTGTTCCCGACCAGTACAGGAAAATCTATCTCGACTGGATGGGAAAAATCTACGACTGGTGCATCTCCCGCCAGCTCTGGTGGGGGCACCGTATCCCTGCCTGGTATTGCCTCTCCTGTGGCGTGGTGACAGTTGCGCGACAGGATCCCTCCGCCTGCACGAAATGTGGATCAACGTCGCTTCGCCCCGAGACCGACGTGCTAGACACGTGGTTCAGCTCCGCGCTGTGGCCGTTCGCCACACTGGGCTGGCCGGATGACACCCCGGACCTCCGCCTTTTTTTCCCTCAGAACTTGATGATTATGGGGTTCGACATTCTGTTTTTCTGGGGCGCGCGGATGATTATGATGGGCATGAAATTCATGAATGAAGCGCCGTTCCGCGAGCTGTACATTCATGCCCTGGTGCGTGATGCAGAACGCCAGAAAATGTCAAAGACGAAAGGCAACGTCATCGACCCGCTTGAAATAACGGAGAAGTATGGCACGGATGCGGTGCGCTTTGCCCTGGCCATCAGCGCCGCCCCTGGCACCGACATTGTGGTGAGCCCCGATAAATTTGATTCTTACCGGGCTTTTGCCAACAAGATTTGGAACGCCGCCCGTTTCGTCCTGATGAACTACCGGAAACTTCCGGAAAAAGTCCAGCAGCAGATTGCGGAGGCCTTGAGGCCGATGCCCGGCCTGGGCTTTGACGCCGTCGCGGCGCCGGAAAATCTTGCCCTGGCCGATCGCTGGATTTTTTCGCGTTTGCTGGCCACCACCGGCGAAGCGAACGAGGCCCTTGGTCATTACCGCTTTCACGAGGCGGCGGACAAGGTCTATCATTTTTTCTGGCACGAACTCTGCGATTGGTATCTGGAGTGGGTGAAACCTGAAATTACACAGACTGCCGCGGAACCCGCGCTGGCAACATGGATTAATCTCACGCGCGTGTTGGAGGCGGCGCTCCACTTGCTGCACCCTTTCATGCCTTTCATTACCGAAGAGCTTTGGCATGAAATTACACGCCGTCCCCGTGAAGAGTCCATTTCCCACGCGGCGTTTGACCTGGTGAGCGATCGCGTGGCAGACCCTATCTCGGAAAAACAATTTCAAACCATTCAGGAACTGATTGTCGCGGTGCGGAATGCCAAAGCGGAGTTGAGCCTGCAAAGACAGAGGCCCAGCGTTCAGATTGCCTGCGAGGACTTGCGCGTTCTGGAACTTTTTCGCGCCCACCTCGACTCGATTCACCGCCTGGCGGGAATCGAGGCGACGAACTTTACCCGGGGACGTATGACGGGCGAAACGGCCGGCGTCCACCATACCGCAACCTTCGACCTGCGAATTTTGCATGAGGAAAAGGTTGATCCCGCAGCCGAGCGCCTGCGCCTTGAACGTGAAAGAGAAAAATTGGAACAGGCGCTGGCACAATCCAAGAAGCAATTGGACAATCAGAGCTTTATGGACCGTGCGCCGCGTGATGTTGTTCGGGGCGTCGAGCGCCGGAACGCTGAACTCACCGAACACCATCGCAAGGTCCTCGAATCGCTGGAAAGACTCGGGAAAACATAGAAACTGGATATGCGTGCTACTGCAACAGATCGCCGCATCGACAAACTGATTTACCTGCTGGTGAAGAACGCGACCGTAGTGCTCCCCGGACCCAAAATCGCCACTCATATCGGGGTCTCGCGGACCACTGTATGGGATTACATCCAAAAGCTGCGGTCGATGGGCATAGAAATCAAGGGACACACATCGAGCGGCTACCAGCTTCGCAAGCTGCCGGACATTTTGGCGCCCAGCCTGATTCAGCCAGAGATGGGCGAAAACAAAATCGGACACAAGATAATCCATTACTTCCGGGCCGACTCGACCAACGACATAGCGCTGGAGCTGGCCGCCAATGGCGCGGCGCACGGAACGGTGGTGGTGGCAGAGGAACAAACAGCGGGCCGGGGCCGCTTTGGGCGGAACTGGTACTCAGAAAAGTCCAGCGGCATCTATGCCTCGGTCATTTTGCGGCCGGCGCTATCCCCCGCTGCCGCGCCGGCGCTCACGCTGATGGCCGGCGTGGCAATGCATCACGCCCTGTCCGCCGCCACGGGAATGGCTGTTGACATTCGCTGGCCCAATGACTTGATGGTGAACAGCAAAAAAGTTTGCGGAATCCTCACGGAGATGAGCGCGGAACTTGACCGCCTGCACCATGTTGTCCTGGGGATCGGAATCAATGTGAACCACAGCGTCATGCCCTCGGAGCTCAGGTCCATCGCCACATCCTTGCGCATCGAGGGCGGAAGAATCTACTCCCGGGCGCATATTCTGGTGACCTTGTTGAAGGAATTAGAGAGATATTATCAAATGCTTTTGGACGGAGGCAGCGGGCCCATCGCGCGCGCGTGGGCGAAAGTGTCAGGCTTCGCGGAAGGAAAAAAAGTCCGAGTGCTTTCAAAGGACGGTGAGTTTCGGGCCGTTACCGCAGGACTCGATCCCAGCGGAATGCTCCGAATCCGCCGCGAAGATGGAACTGAAGAGTCGTTGGTTTCCGGAGAGATAATCGAAGTAAAATAGAAGCGCCGGCTGGTTACTGACATGGTCAATACAAACAGCAAGCTTCTGGTGATTGACGTTGGCAATACCAACACGGTCCTGGGTGTTTTTAAGGACAAACATCTTCTCGCCCAGTGGAGATTAACCACCAATCGCGCCCAAACCGCTGATGAGTATGGAATCCTGATTCGCAATCTTTTTTCCCTTGAGGGAATTCAGGCCGATCACATTTCCGCGATCATGGTGGCAAGCGTTGTGCCACCGCTTAATATGCTGCTTGAGGAAATGGCGGAAAAATATTTTCATCTCAAAGTTTTTTTCCTGGGGCCGGGCGTCCGAACTGGCATGGCCATCCATTACGACAATCCCCAGGAAGTGGGCGCCGATCGCATTGCCAATGGCGTTGCGGCCTTTGAGAAGTATGGAGGGCCTTGCGTGATCGTTGATTTTGGAACGGCCATCACCTTCGACGCGGTTTCGGAGAAAGGTGAATACCTGGGAGGCGTGATTGCGCCGGGCATCGGTATCTCATCGGAAGCGCTTTTCCAGCGTGCGGCGCGCCTTCCGCGAGTGGAAATCCGCGAACCTCAGCAGGTGATTGGGACGAACACGGTGGGCAGCATGCAGTCCGGACTTTTTTACGGGGCAGTCGGTTTGGTGGACGGAATCCTGGACCGTCTCTTCCACACGCTGGGTAAGAAGACCAAAGTGATTGCGACAGGTGGGCAGGCTTCGCTGATCGCTTCCGCGTCAAAATATAAACCGCCGGTGGAACCCTCGTTAACGCTGGAAGGGTTGCGGATTATCTACGAGCGAAATATTGAAGACAGGAGTCAGAAGACCGGAGTCAGGAGTCAGAAATGAAAGCGAATTTCAGGCGGGCTGGCGAGATCGCGAGGCGATGGAAAGAGCCATAGACAAATGCCCCGTATCGTGCCCCAAACCAGGGCGTTCTGGCTTCTGATTTCTGTCTCCTTTCCGTGGAAAATTACTTCAACTATTTCACCGAAATCGAAGAGTGCTTTCGCCGCTGCCGGGGCACTCCCACGCTTCTCTCCACAATCGATTGGGCGCTCATCGAATCCTGGAAGGAGGCGGGCATTCCGCTCGAGGCCATCTTGATTGGCATCGAGCGGGCATTTCAGAAATTTTCAAAACGCCCCAAAAGATTCCGCAAAATTAACGGGCTCGCCTACTGTTCCCAAGCCGTCCTCGAGGCGGCCGCAGAATTAAACACAGCCCTGGTGGAAAGCGGCGCGCAGGTTCCAGGTCGTCCGCCCGCCGAAGCTCCCTTCGCAGCAGAAGAGGTTCGTGACTATCTCAATCGCAGCGCTGAAGCCGTGGAGAAAGCTTCAAACAGTTGTCGTTCAAATGGACAACTGGTTTTGGCGGAGGATCTGGAAGAGGGCGCTGCGGCGATGCGCGCAATCCTGTCGCAAGGCGAATGGGCGGCGGACTTGGAAGACTTGGAGCAGCACCTCTCGGGGTTGGAAGACAAGCTGACGGCGGCGGTGACACGGGCCGCGCCCGTTGAATTGCTGGCGGACGTCAGGCGTGAGGTGGAGCGGGGGCTTGTGAGCTACCGCCAGAAGATGACCGGACCGCAAATTGAATCGCTGCAGCGCCAGTTCATAAAGAAGCGATTGTTTGAGCATTATGCGGTTCCGCGCCTCAGTCTGTTTTATCTGGACTAGCAACGAAATCCGGAAAATTACTTAAAATGTCATTTGAATTTTCAGCACAAAAGTTGGTGTATGGCGGCGATGCGCTGGGGCATTATCAGGGCCGCGCGGTGTTGGTGCCGCGCGCGCTGCCCGGGGAGCGCCTGGAAGTTGAACTCGTTCGCACGGCCAAAGGTGTTGCACACGCTCGTCCTTTGCGGATTCTGACGGCTGCTCCTGAGCGTGTGGATGCTCCTTGTCCTTATTTCGGGCGCTGCGGCGGGTGCCACTACCAACATCTCAGTCCGGAAAATCAAGCCTCGGCGAGGACGGAAATCCTGCGCGAAACATTACGCCGAATCGGAAAAATCCAATGGGAGTCGGAGATTCCCATGCACGCAGGACCTCCGTGGAACTATCGCAATCAGGCTCAAATCAAAGTCACCGTCCAACCCGATGGGAAAATTGCGCTGGGATTTTTTGAAACCGAGTCCCACAGGCTTTCCGCTATCGACGCATGCCTGATTCTTTCACCCCGCCTCAATTCGATCCTGACCGCGCTGCGTGGAACAGAATGGTCTGACAAGCTGGCCGGATGCCGCGAAATCGAGTTGCTGGCGGACGATCGCGACGAACGACTGATGATGACTTTGCGCGGCAGTTTTAATAATGAATACGCAGAGGCGCTCGCTGCTGACTGCCTGGCCAAATTGATTGGCGTCGCGAGCGTGGCAATTAATTCCGGCGGCGGTTCGCGGGTTTTCGGCGAGCAAACATTAAAATATCAAGTGGGAGATTTCAAGTATCGGGTGAGTCCCAGCTCATTTTTTCAGGCCTCAAGATTCCTACTTCCGGAATTCGTGAAATCGGCAACCGAGGGAGAAAGAGGAGCGCTGGCGCTTGACCTTTTTGCCGGTGTTGGCTTGTTGACGCTTCCCCTGGCGCGGCAATTCGATGAGGTGGTAGCCGTTGAAGCCCACCCGCCGGCGACCGCAGACCTTGCGGCGAATGCAAAAGCATATGCCTTCCAGAATGTTCGTGCGGTGGCGGAAACGGCGTTTGATTTTCTCAGGCGGTTTGCCCGCTCCAGCCCCGACCTTGTGGTCGTGGATCCGCCCCGCGCCGGCGTGGGGTCCGACACTCTTAAATTTATTGCCGCGCTCCAGCCCCGCAGAATTCATTATGCGAGTTGCCACCCGCCTACTCTGGCTCGTGATCTGGGCTTTCTGGTCGCGCGGGGGTATCAGTTGAAATCCGTTGAACTGTTTGATTTTTTCCCGCAGACTTTCCACATTGAGTGCATGGCGAAGCTTGTACCAAAGCAAACATGAACCGGGTATCAAAAGTGGAGCACGCGGTGGAAATGTGTAAATCCTGCAAAAATCAAACACTTTCCATATTTCCCCGGACCGCGGGGATCTATTCTGGAAAGTATTATAACCGCCGCTTGACATGGTCAATATACTTGTGGATTCGCCACAGGCTTTTCTAAGGAGAGATGAATTATGCCGATGCACAAACAATTAAATAATGTTTTGACTTCCGTTCTTGCCGCTCTTGTTCTTCTGTTTAATTCCGCGCTCCCGTGTACTGCCCAGACGTTAAGCCAGGCGGCGGCGCGGATCAACCTGCAGGTGGGAACAGCCGTTAATCCGTTCTTCTTTTCCAACCCGCAGTATGCCCAGACGCTGGCCCGCGAGTTCAATATGATTGAACCGGAAAACGCCATGAAATGGACAGCCACTGAGCCGTCGCCGGGCAAATTTAACTACACTGCCGGCGATGAAGTGGTTGTCTTCGCCGCGGCGCACCGCATGAAAGTGCGAGGTCACAATCTGCTTTGGGGCGAACATAATCCCGCTTGGCTCGATTCCGGCCAATTCACCGCCGAGCAGTTGCACGATATGATGAAGGCGCACATCATCGCCGTCGCCAGCCATTATCGCGGGAAGGTGTTTGCGTGGGATGTTGTGAATGAAGCAATGGGCAATAACGGCGAAGTCAAACACAGCATTTGGTATGACCGCCCCGGCATCGGCATGGCTGGAAAGGGAACCGAATACGTCGCGCAGGCGTTCCGCTGGGCGCATCAAGCGGACCCGGACGCGCTCCTTTTTTACAACGATTACGACGCCGAAGGTCTGAATGCCAAATCCAACGGCATCTATGCAATGGTCATGGACTTTAAAAAGCGGGGCGTGCCAATTGATGGTGTGGGGCTGCAAATGCATGTGGGTCTGGATAACGTCCCGAAAGACGTCGCGGCCAATATCGAGCGGCTCACCGCGCTCGGCCTGCAAGTCCAGATTACTGAAATGGACGTGCGACTGCCCATCAACTCTTCCGGCGAGCTACTCAACCCAACAGACCTCGAAAGACAGGCGAAAATTTATGGCGAAATCGCCGGAATTTGCGCCTCACATCCCGGCTGCACGGCGTTTCAGACGTGGGGATTCACCGATCGGTACACCTGGATTGTCCATTTCACTCACGGCAAGTTTGGCCAGCCGCTTTTATTCAACGCTGCCTATGAGCCGAAACCCGCATACCAGGCGGTGCTCGATGCGCTCAGCAAGGCGGATCCAAATATTGCCCGGCGCCGCGCGGAATGATTTCACGCGTGGATTTCCATCACGTTTTCCATTTCCCATCTTCCTCGGCACTTTCTCGAAGGCGGAAGGCGGTGATCTTGCGGATCAGAGCCAGCGGTAGCGGCTTCCCCAGCGGAAATTGGATGGACCCCTTAGCCGTGGCAAATCCTGAAAGTTCCTTGGTGAAGGCTTTCACTGCCGCCGCTGTAGGATAAAAGCCGATGTGATGTTTGAACGCGCCGAAAATCACCAGTATCCTCCGATGGGAGAAAGCAGGCATCCCCCACTTAAGGCTTTCTTGGGCCTCCGGTGCGGAGGCGCGAATACACGCGCGCATCTCGCGCAGCTTCCTCCGAGCCTCTTGGGGGGCGGCATTGATGTATTCGGTCATGGTTTTAGGTCGGGGCTTTTTTGGAGTCATATAAAATCCGTTGACCTTAAGAATCTTCCGTTGTCGCTAATGGCTCCGCCATACGTCGGCGCGCATCACATCGAAATGATGGTCATAAGTCCAGACCTCAATGCCCAAGCGAGCCGCTAAAACAGCCAGCGTGGCGTCAAAGAATGTGATGGGCTGATCGGCAAACACTGTGAGCTTGGTCAGGGCGTCGTGATAGTCCTCCGGTGTGGGATTGATCAACGCAGCGCCGCTCCGTATATCGCTCAGCCAGTTTGCGGCAGCCGGTCTCCCAAGGCGAAACAGCACCAGCGTGTAGGCTTCTAAAAGCGTTGGGTAGGCGATGAGGACTTCATGTTTGTCGCGCGCCAACCGCTTTAACTCCCGGTGGGCCCGGTCATGGTGAGCATCGTCCGGGTCAACTGCGGCATAAAGCGGGCCGGAATCGGCAAGAACGGCCCGCTTCATCGGGTGGCCAAATAGCGGTCATGCGCCCGGCTCACATCATGGCGGCCGCTTCCTCTTCGCGCCGGGGTGATGCGGAGTGGACCCTCCGCTCGCAGATAGCCTCGCTCGGTCAAGTATTGCTTTAAGGCTGCCTGGACAACTGCGGTGAACGAGGGCGGCGCCTCTTGCGCCCGAACATAGCTTTCCACAGCGCTGGCGAGGTCGTCAGGAATAGTTACAGTAGCGCGTCTCATATTTGGATATTATAACACCGATTGGTGAAACTGGTGAAACTAGCACCAACAGAGTCCAAAGAGTGTGAACCAACTACCAGCCGCTTCCCTCTGCCGGCCCCTAGCCGCCGGCGATGGCTCCTATAATGAGAAAGGGCTCAGCGCCTGTCGCCACGGCGTCGGGCAGCGGGGCGTCAGGCGGTTCGTGGGAGAAGTCCTCCCCGCAGGCGAAAAACCTGATGAACGGCCGGCGCTTCTGCGTCACGTGGTCGCGCACAGTCCCGCACAACACCGGATAGCGGGCTTCGAGCGCGTCAAGGATTGCGCGCTGCGTCACCGCACCCTTCACGTCGAGAGTCACCTCGGCATCAACGTGCGCCAGCGTTCGCAGATGTTGCGGCAGTTCGACTCGGATCATAGTAATTACTTAAGCGTCTGGGCCTCGACCGAAAGCACGGGCGGAAGATCGCGGACGATGGCCATCCAACTATCTCCGGCATCGGCAGATGCGTAGACCTGGCCGCCGCTGGTGCCGAAATACACGCCGCACTTATCGAGCGAGTCCACGGCCGTCGCGTCGCGCAATATATTGACGTAGACATTACTTTGCGGCAGGCCTTTGGTGAGCGCCTCCCACTCGTTGCCGCCCTTCTTGCTGCGGTAAACGCGCAGCTTGCCGTCAGGCACAAAGTGCTCCGCGTCGCTCTTGATGGGGAACACGTAGACGGTGTCGGGCTCGTGCGAGTGAACCTCAATCGAGAACCCGAAGTCGGTGGGCAAATTTCCGCTGACCTCGTGCCAAGACTCGCCCGCGTCGTCAGTGCGATTCACGTCCCAGTGCAACTGCATGAACAGCGTTTTGGGGCGCGACGGGTGCAGGGCGAGACGGTGAACGCAAAAGCCAACCTCCACATTCGGGTCAGGAAGGTATTTCGACTTCAGCCCGCGGTTGATCGGCTTCCACGTCTTGCCCCCGTCGTCGGTGCGGAAAGCTCCGGCTGCCGAGATGGCGATAAACATCCGGTTGGGATTGGTGGGGTCAATAATAATTGTGTGCAGGCACATTCCGCCCGCGCCCGGCTGCCACTTGGGCCCTGTGCCGTGACCGCGCAGTCCGGCGAGTTCATGCCACGTCACGCCGGCATCAGTCGTGCGAAAAATAGCTGCGTCCTCCACCCCGGCGTAAACAGTATTTGGATCGGTGAGCGACGGCTCGAGATGCCAGACTCGTTTGAACTCCCACGGGTGCTGCGTGCCGTCGTAAAATTGATGCGTGGTGAGCGGTTTGCCGGTTTCGGCAGATGTGTCATAAACGAATTTGTTGCTCTGGCCAACCGGCATTCCACCCGGCGCAGGCGGTGGCGCGCCTCCGGGCACTTCCCAAGTCTTGCCGCCATCGCTCGAGCGCTGGATCAGTTGCCCAAACCAGCCGCTAGTTTGCGACGCATAGATTCGATTGGGATCCACGGGCGATCCCTTCATGTGATAAATCTCCCAGCCCGCAAAGTGAGGACCGCTGACGTCCCACTTCTCACGCTTGCCGTCCGAAGTTAGAATGAATGCGCCTTTCCTTGTGCCCACTAGTAGCCGTACTCCGCTCATACTTTCTCTTCCTCCTTACTTGAGTTTCCGGAGATGCGCGCCGTCGGGCATCGCGCCAGCGGCGCACACACCAGTTATGATGTATACGACAAATCAAGTTGGATTTGCAAGAATTCAAACAGAATTCAAACAGCTCCTCAAAAGCGGGCCGCCCCCGCCCATCCTGAACCGCAGAAAGCTCGGACCGCCTCATCCGCATCAAGCGCGACCCCGAAGCTGGGCCAACTCGCGGGAGATGCCGTTAAGGCGTTCGAGCAATTCCTTGTGGCGAGCCACTTCCGGCGCGGGCGTTTTGCCGGTGAATGAAATGATACCGCCCGGCTCAAGCACGGCGCGCTGCACCTCATCGAGCGATGCGAAACCCTGGCGATGCGCGGCCGCTTCAAGCTCGCTCATGGTGACCAAATCTTTTTTCAGGTTCTCCTCATTCACCTTGCCCCGGTCCACGAGCAAATCACTTTCTCCTTCAATCAAGCGATCAAGTTTCCGGTGTCCGTAAAGAAAACGGACCACGAAATAATTAATGGCGAGCAGCGTGGAGGCGCCGATAACCCCACCCGTGACTGTGACATCATCACCGATGATGGCGTTCTGCACGGTATTCGAAATGGTCAGCAGCACGACCAGGTCAAAAGGATTAAGCTGCGCCAGCTCGCGCTTACCGGCCAATCGCAAACCCACAACCAGGAAAACATAAATGAAAGTGGGCCGCAGAATTTTTTCAAGCACAGGCAGTCCCAGCACAAACATGTCGGTAAAAAGTTTGGTGTGCATCATTTCTCCTCGGTGCTCAAAGTCCCTTCAGGGGTCAACTTTCGACTGTTCATATACCAGGTGTCAACTGATTATGGTATATTCGCCGGGAGTTTTTGGAGATCGATAGAAATGGCGCTGGTCGAACTAATAGACAAGGATCTGGTGGCCGCGATGAAGGCGCGCGAAGAGTTGCGCCTCTCTGTGCTGCGCATGATGAAGACCGCATTAAAACTGAAACAAACGCAAACCGGCAAAGCGCTGGACGACGCGCAGGCCGTCGCGGTGTTCCGCATCCTGGTGAACCAGCGGCGCGATTCCGCGGAGCAATTTCGCAAGGGCGGGCGCGAGGAAATGGCCGCCAAGGAAGAAGCGGAAATAAAAATTGTGGAAAGTTATCTGCCCGCGGGCGCCAGCGACGAGGAGGTCGACGCCGCTGTGGCCGCCGCCCTCGCCGAAACGGGCATTACCAGTGCTCAGGAGATGGGCAAAGTGATGAAAGCTGCCATGGCAAAACTGGCGGGCAAGAACGCGGACGGCAAACGCGTGAGCGAAAAGGTTCGCGCCAAACTGGGAGGGTGAAAAAATTATGAAGTATGAATTATGAAAGAAAATAGGAAGCCGGTTGCCATGCACTGGCTCAGGAAGAAAATATTTCCTAACGTCCAACATTCTTCCTCCATTCATAATTCAGACTTCATAATTCATAATTCAAATCATGCCTACCGAACTGAAAACTTCCGCTGACGTGCCCGAGCCAGTTTTTCACCCTTACGTTCCGGCTTCCACCATCATGCCGGAGTTCACCTTTCGCGCCGTCATCGTGGGCGCGCTGCTTGGCGTCGTCTTTGGCGCGGTCTCCGTTTATCTCGCCCTGCGCGCCGGGCTCACGGTGAGCGCGTCCATCCCCATCGCCGTCCTCTCCATCAGCATTTTTAAAAAGCTGGGCAAGTCAACCATCTTGGAAAATAACATCGTTCAGACCACCGGCTCGGCGGGCGAATCAATTGCCGCGGGCGTGGTCTTCACTTTGCCGGCGCTAATTTTCCTGGGTTACACGCTGGACTACTCGCGCATCTTCCCCCTGGCGCTGGCAGGCGGCCTGCTGGGAATATTATTTGTCATTCCCATCCGTATGGCCCTGGTGGTGAAAGAGCACGGCACTCTGATCTATCCGGAGGGCAAAGCCTGCGCCGACGTTTTGATTACCGGCGAGACGGGCGGCATCCAGGCGGGAAAAGTTTTTGCCGGCGCGGGCGTGGGCATGCTCTACAAATTCATGATGGGCGAGAGTGGCGGGCTGGCGTTCTGGAAGGCGCAGCCGGAGTGGCACCCCAGTTGGTATCCGGGGGCAACGCTGGCGGGCGAAGTCACTCCGGAATATCTGGGCGTCGGGTACATCATCGGAACAAAAGTGGCGGGCATCATGTTTGCCGGCGGAGTTGTTTCCTGGCTCGTGTTGATTCCACTCTTCAAATTTTTCGGCTCGCACGTGCATGAGATCATTTTCCCTGGAACGGCGCAGATTGCAGATATGTCGCCCTCGCAGATCTGGTCGAGCTACATTCGTTATATCGGCGCGGGCGCCGTGACCATGGCGGGACTGATCACATTGGCGCGCACCATTCCCACCATCGTCAGCGCGTTTCGCGGAGCGTTCCAGCAGTTGAAAGAAAGCGGGATCAGCGGCGGGAAAGCAGTTGAACGCACGGCGCGCGATCTGCCCCTCACCTTCGTGGCCGGTGGAACGCTGGTGATGGTCATTGGCATCTGGACGCTGCTGGCTTTCGTGGTGAATCCGGGAGCGAGAGGCAACTTTATTTCAGCAATCCTGATTGTCGTTTTCGGTTTCTTTTTTGCCACCGTCTCGGCGCGCATCGTGGGATTGCTGGGCAATTCGTCCAATCCAATTTCCGGCATGACCATCGCAACCCTGGTGGCCGTGTGTCTGATCTTTTCACTGGTGGGTTGGGTGGGGGGCATTTATTCCGCCGTCGCCCTCAGCATTGCCGCCGTGGTATGCATCAGCGCGGCGAGTGGGGGCGCCACCACGCAGGACTTAAAGACGGGATTCCTGGTGGGCGCTACTCCCGGCAAACAAGAGCTGGCATTGGCGGTGGGCGTTTTGACTTCGGTGTTTGTGATCGGCCTCACCTTGAAACTTTTGGACAAGAGTGCCACGCGGGTGAATCCCCTGCAAATCGCCAACGTTCAAATGACATCGGACATGAAAAACATGGGGACGATGAACTATAACGGGCACGATTACCAGGTGCTCAGCGTTCTTGGATCACCCACTCTTCCGGATGGGCGTTACTACTACGACCCCGCGACGCGCGCCATTCAGTTCGAAGAAGTGCCGGGGATCGGCTCCAAGGATTATCCCGCGCCGCAAGCCCGGCTGATGAGCGTTGTGATTAACGGCATTCTGACGCGTCGGCTACCCTGGACGCTGCTACTGTTCGGCGCTTTCATCGTTATCGCGATGGAGTTGTGCGGGGTGCGCTCGCTGGCCTTTGCCGTGGGTTCTTATCTTCCGATTTCCACCACCGCCGCAATTTTTGCGGGTGGGGTCGTGAAGTGGCTGGCTCAAAGCTCGGCACGTGCGCCGGAAGAATCGGAAGCGGGCAGCGGCGCGCTTTTCAGTTCGGGGTTGATTGCCGGAGGCTCGCTCGGCGGCTTGGCCTTGGCTGCCGTGGTTGGGTTCAAAAAAGAAGACATCGTCGCCGTCGGTTTACGCTGGTTCCCCGGCTTCGCGCAGAGCGACCTTGTCGCGCTCATCATTTTCGTGGGGCTGGCAGCACTACTTTACTTTGTGGCGAAATCAAAGAACGCTTTGACAGGTTCGTAGAGACTGGCGTCGCGGCGGGTTTATCCCGCCATTTTGGTTTTCCCGACGTGGCCGGGTAAAACCGCCGCTACAGGGGCAGTGAATCCGCGACCTATTTAAATTGCGGCGGGCGACAGGGCATGCTTCAGCATGATGAGAGCGCCCTCGCGATGCACCACCACCGTGCGCGTCTCCTCCGCAAACTCTTCGCCCGACGGGTCAATCCCCACCACCGATACTGGGAGCGATACCAGGATTCGTTCGGACCGTGTATGTTCCGACTTCCCATATCGTTCCAGGAAGCTACTTAGTTCGGATTGCCGGGCCCGGCACTGGTCCCATCTTCTACCACTGAAGGCCTGCAACTGGAATTCATTTCGCGCTGTCCCCAAGTCCGCGGACCAATGGCCGCGTTAACCCGCCTGTGGTAGGCTTTAAATGATGTCCTATTATCGCCAGCCTTCGATTTCGTTTGGGCCGCCGCTGACGCGGATGGTGAAGTACCTTATTATTTTCACTTCCGTTGTCTTCGTGCTCACCTTCATCCTCGGTTCGCTGCCCTTTCCGGCTGCCCGGCTATATTTCTGGATTTATCCGAATTTCTTTTTCGGCCTTCGTCCCGCAGCCATCATCCATTACCCGTTTTTTATCTGGCAGCCGGTCACCTATCTTTTTCTTCACGGAGGCTGGTTTCACATCTTCTTCAATCTTTTTGCGTTATGGATGTTCGGGGCGGACCTCGAACGCCTGTGGGGACCCCGTCAATTCTTGTTTTATTTTTTCCTCACGGGCATTGGCGCGGGGCTTTTTGACGTGATGCTCCAGCCCAATGCCACCATCCCGACCATCGGCAACTCGGGCGCGGTCTATGGATTGCTCATGGCTTACGGACTCCTTTTTCCCGACCGGCCGATTCTGCTCTGGCTTGTGATCCCCATCAAGGCCAAATGGTTTGTGGTCATCATGGGCCTGATCGAATTCGTCAGCTCGCTGAGCGGGTCGGGGACGGGCATCAGCCACGTGGCGCACCTGGGCGGCATGTTGTTCGGATTCCTCTACCTGCGCGGCAGTGGGCTGCCCTACCGATGGCAACTTCGGTATCAGGATTGGCGGCGCGCCAGGCTGCGCAGAAAATTCGAAATCTATATGAGCGACAAAGAAAAGAAAAAGGACGATGCCGGAAGATGGATTAATTAGGAATTGACGATTGTTGATTGACGATTCTCGATTTGCCCAACCATAAACCCGAAAAACCAAACTGTATTACTACCCTGAACCGGGGAAGCGGCGTTCGATGCCGTAAAACAGTGGCATTACTTTTCTGAAATAAACCGTCCATAAGAACTCGACCGACTCAAGCGATCGAAGTATTCATAAACCAGGCGCGCCACTTCCTTTATGGCGTTTTCGCCCTCGTCATTACTGGCAAGATATGTGGTCATCACGGTCATCACAAAAGGATGGCCGGGAATTTCAATGATGCCCGCGTCACAGCGCACCGCGTCAAGTTCTCCGGGCTTGTCCTCAATGCGGACGGTCGCAGGCAGCGCCTTGTTAAACATGCTGTCCTTGGGCAGGCCAATCAGATTGAAATATTCTTTGGTGTGGGCGGCGTCCAGCACGCTGCCGCTATGAATCTTCTCCAACAATCCAGAAAGCTCGCGGGGTGAAGATACATTTTCCCTGCCTTGTCGCGCCGCCTCAATGTCAATCATCAGCCGGCGCAGGCGCGTTTCCGTAAACCCCAGGCGTGCGACTTCCGCGTTCACGTTTGCCATCCCCACGCGATTGATGAGGATGTTGGTGGCGCCGTTGTCGCTTAATACCACCATGAAGGTGGCCACGTCGCGCAGGGTCATGGTGGCGGTGCCGTCCCCGAGCATGTGCAAAATGGGATCGGTATCGCCGGGCGGAAGCTCACTGTGGCGGATGGTGTGCTTTTCATCCAGGGACAGTTTGCCCTCCTGGTCCTGCCGCAGCAGCTCGAGCAGCACGGCCAATTTGATGGAACTGGCGGTGGGGAACACCAGGACGGCGTTGCGATTAAATGCTTCGCCGGTGGTCAGGTCTTTAATAGCGTAGCCCATCACGCCGCGCAGATGCTCGGAGACTCGGGTCAACTCCGCATCAAGCTTTGCGTGGAGCGCGCCCTGGAGTAAAGTCGCGCTTTTATCCTGGGCACGGGCCGGCGCGGCTCCTGCGAAAGCGAAAGCAACCAACGACACTGAAAAAAGAAAACGAATGCACATGGCGGAATTCCTTTTAGCGGAGTGCGGGAGCGAGAGTCAGCAGTGATTACCCGGGTCCCGCACTACAAATTTAAAATCAATCATCCACCAACATACTTTGCGTAAAGGCTGCGCGCCACGGCAAGGTCCTGGGTGCCGCGAATGATCGCGCGGCCATCGTTGAAGATGGTGAGTTCGTAAGGATCGAGTGCGCACTTCAGCAAAAACTCATTGCCGCGCACCGGACCGAATTTTTCCAGGCGCAATTTGAGCGTGGCAAGGTCAAAGCCCTGTGACTCCTGCCGGCGAATCTGCACGGCGTCCCGTCCGCAAAGCGAAGTTGGGGTGGAGTCTCCAATCATCAGATGGACGAAATCCCGCGCTCCACAAGCCCGGCAGCGAGGATCTATTTGTGGGTGAACCTTTTGAAATCGATTTTCCCAGATATCGTAAGAAAGAAGCGAGCCGTGAAGCTCCGCGTGGCGGCCGATGATAATTTTAATGGCTTCCGTCACTTGAGCGGCCGCGGCCCATGCCGCCGCAGGAGCAATCACACCCACCGTGTCGCATGTGTCTTGAATTCCTTTGGGGGCAGCAGGAAAAAGGCAGGCCAGGCACGCGGTGCGCCCGGGAAGAAAGGTCATCGTAGTCGCGTAACTTCCCACAACCGCGCCATAAATCCACGGAACACCGAGCTTCAGCGAGACATCATTCAACAGATAACGAGTTTCAAAATTGTCGGTACCGTCCAGGATGACGTCAAAGCCTTGAACCAGGTTCTCAATATTACGTCCGTCGGCGTCGGCGACCATGGCCTGAACATCCACATCAGAATTGATTCTGTTCAGCTTGCGCTGGGCGGCGATGGCCTTGGGCAGATTTTGGCGAGCGTCGGATTCATCAAAGAGGATTTGGCGCTGAAGGTTGCACTCTTCAACATAGTCGCGGTCCACAATCCGCAGCGTGCCGATACCGGCGCGGACCAGGGCGTTCGCCTGCATGGTGCCCAGCGCGCCACAACCCACGATGATAACTTTGGCACGCCGCAGCTTCTGCTGTCCTTCGGCCCCGATGGGCAGGAAAAGAATCTGGCGGGAATATTTATCTTGATACATGTTCTGTCTTCAGTGCTTTGTCATCTGACACCTTTCATTATAGCCACATCCATTTTAAACTGTGAGCAGGATGCTCGAACCGCCAAATAAGTCATGACTGAAGCCATCCCCTACGAATCCGAACGGCGCGCGATGGTTGAGTGTCAGCTCCGAAGGCGGGGCATTCGCGATCCGCGGGTGCTGGAAGCAATGTTCCATGTTCCGCGCCACGAGTTCGTAGCGGCGGGCCTCGTCAACCGGGCTTATGAAGACCGGCCGTTGCCCATTGGGGAAAGCGAAACGATTTCCCAACCTTATATTGTTGCCGTCATGACGGAAGCGGCGCGTGTTCAACCGGGCGATAAGGCTCTGGAAGTTGGGGCGGGAAGCGGATACCAGGCGGCGATCCTCGCTCAACTGGGCGCGACGGTCTACGCGCTGGAGCGCAATCCGGATCTTGCTGAGGCATCACGCCGCCGGCTCGCCCGCCTGGGCTATCCCGAGATTGATGTACTGTGCGGCGACGGGACTGAGGGCTATGCGGCTGCCGCGCCATACAAGGTGATTATGGTGAGCGCGGCTTCGCCACCCCAAATACCTCGCCCGCTTTTTGAGCAACTTTCTGGCGGCGGCCGCCTGGTGATCCCCGTGGGCGGGCGCGAGCATCAGGAACTGCAATTGATTTTCAAGCATGGCGACGAATTCGCCATACAGGCGTTGGGTCCCTGCCAATTCATTCCCTTGATTGGGAAATACGGCTGGCCGGAAATACCATCCTCCGTGGCCCGATAAAACCCCGCAATTTTTTACCGTTACCTTCCACCCGTGGCAGGCCATCTGCCAACTGTCCTTTGACTCAGGACTGCCGCATCCCGTATAGTTTGGACCGATGCCGGACCCATTCCTGAGTATTGTGATTCCCGCCTACAACGAAGCCAAACGGATTGGCAAAACCCTTGAACTAATCTCGTATTATCTTAAATTAAAACAGTATACAGCAGAAGTCATCGTGGTGGACGACGGCTCCGCCGACCATCTGGATGAATTGTTGCGGCTGGCGGGCGCGGATTTTCCCTCAATGAAGATCATCCGGAACGAACGGAACCGCGGTAAAGGCTTCAGCGTGCGCCGCGGAGTGCTGGAAGCTCGCGGGCAATTCGTTCTTTTTACTGACGCTGACCTTTCCGCACCCATCGAGGAGGTGGATAAACTGTTGGGTGAAATCGAGCGGGCGCGCGCTGACGCCGCGGTGGGATCACGCGCCTTAAAGAAGGAATTAATTGGAATCCATCAGCCCCGCCTTCGCGAGCTTGGCGGGCGCGCGCTTAACCTGCTGGTGCGGCTCTCCACCGGACTTAAGATCCGAGATACGCAGTGCGGGCTGAAGTTGTTTCGCCGGGCCTCAACTCGCCGCGCCTTTGAGCTGCAACGCGCGGAAGGCTTCAGTTTCGATTTCGAAGTGTTGTTCCTCATTGAACGCCTGGACGGGAAAGTTGTGGAAGTGCCCGTGCGATGGGACCACGACGCCGCCTCCAAGGTCCGCCCTTTCCGTGACGGCATGCGCTTCTGCGTGGACCTGGTGGCGCTCCGCTGGCGAGCGGCCACCGGAAAATATCCAATGTAATTTCACGCGATTTTCCTTGACTCCGCCATGGGTGAATTTTAATATCGCCTCAACGCTAGAAAGGAGGTGATCCATGACGAACGGAAGTAACCCTAGCGAGGGTGCTGAGGCTTAGGCGGTCGCTAGCGCTGTTTCCTTTTTGGGTGCCTTTCTTTCTTACTTCGGAAGAGGGGCGTGGTCTTAAGGCGCAGGTTGGCGCCTGGGTTCCCCGCCAATGCGGGGGACAAGCCAAATCCCACCAGCACCCTTAACCCCTGGCCCCGTCCGGTGGCGGGGCCAGGGGATTTCCTTTTCTGCGAGCTTCTGTTGTTGCATGCCAAAACCAAAACTGAAACAACCACTTCTGGTGATGACCATCGGACATTCCAACCGGCCGCTCGAGACTTTCGTTCAGTATTTGCAATTACACGAAGTGAAGCGGGTGGTCGATGTGCGCACCATTCCCCGCTCGCAGCACAATCCTCAGTTCAACAAGGACACTTTGCCCGGGGATTTGCGCGCCGTCAAAATATTTTATCGTCACATGCCCGGCCTCGGAGGCCTGCGCCACGCGCGCCGCGATTCCAAGAACACAGGTTGGCGCAGTCCATCCTTCCGGGGTTATGCCGACTATATGCAGACAAAAGAATTTAGCGCGAGCTTGAAATCGCTGATGAAACTTGCCCCTCAAAAGCAGATTGCCCTGATGTGCGCGGAAGCTGTGCCGTGGCGCTGCCACCGGTCGCTGATTGCAGACGCGCTGTTGGTGCACGGCGTCCCGGTGGAACACATTATTACCCGAACGTTTCGCCGTCCGCACAAGCTCACACCGTTCGCCCGGGTCAAGGGAAAGAAAATCTCTTACCCGCCTGAGTCACCCAACGGAATAGAGCTCTCTGATTCCAAGAGATAGATTTTCTTGATTAGTGTTGCTGGGCTATAATCGCATCGTGCTAAAAAGCATTCGCCTCAAAAACTTCAAGCTCCACGAAGACACCTCGATCGAGGCCGCGCCGATTACTGTCTTCATCGGGCCCAATAACAGCGGAAAGTCGAGCATTTTTCAGGCACTCATGGCCCTGAGACAGGCCACCCGCCAAACCAGTGAGTATCTTTTTCCTTCAATCCCCCAAAGGCGAAACACTACTGACGATGAGCCGTTTCTCTTTCCTCCAGACGCAACAATCGGCCTCGGCGAATTTACGGATGTGGTGCGCCGTTCTTCTGTAGACCTTCAGATCGGATGCAGTGGGGAGTTGCAACCGGATGAGGCCGCGGTTGATCTAGTTCGCGAGGCAGGGGCCATTCAAGTGAGCTTTGACGTCCACATTCGTGACAACCAGCTCGTTCGGCATGAGGGCTGCATCAGGTACCAATACGGAGAGGGGCGCTGGAGCTTCCCAACCCCTGAACCGAATGGAAACCGCTTGGTTGGCGGCATTCCGATCGAATTGAGACCTGTTCAGCGTTTCCAGTTAATTCAGGCCAGTTATACTGGCATCCCTGTAAACCATAGGCCGGAGGAAATGAATGAGCTCACAATGGTCCTCGGGGACACGCCAAGCGAGCTGCTTGGATCGCTTCATCCCGTGCTCCCATTGCGTGGTTTCGAAGAGTGGGCATACCCATCCACGAAGTTTCCGGGGAAGGAAAACCTAGACAGACTTGTCCTTCCGGATCGCGGCGTAGCCCTAACGAATGCTCTCTCAGGCAATTCCAGGTTGCGAACGGAGATTTCCGACCGGCTCAAATCCCTTGTTGAAATCGGCATAGACTTCGAAACAGCTTCGGCGCACCGGGTGAAGGTCTTTGCCACATCTCCAAGCGCCGGACGGGCCCAGACCCTCTTTCTAAATGAAGGCACGGGTGCAAATCAGTTGCCATTCATCCTTGTTCCCTTAGCGCTCGCCAAGCCGGGCGAGACAATCCTCCTCTCCGAACCCGAGGCGCACCTACATCCCAAGAAGCAATCCGAGTTAAGCGGTCTCTTGCTGACGATCGCGAAGAAGCGAAACCTCCAGATTTTTATTGAGACTCACAGCGAGCATGTCCTGCACAGACTTCTTCACGCTGTAGGGAAAGGCGAGCTGGCCAAAGAAGAGTTGGCTCTGTATTACTTTGTTCCCGAAGATGGCAAAGCCAAAGTGACAAGATTGGCAATCAATGACCTGGGACAGGTTGAAGGCGGTCTCCCTGGATTCTTTGAACAGAGTTTAAGTGAGCTCACTGAATACCTCGATGCCCTCCGAAAGCCATAACCCATGAAGCACAAATTTCTCTTGGACATCATGGTCCTGTACCATGGCATAAAAGTGGTCGACGACCAAGATAACCCCGACGCAACTTCGACAGATTTGCTCAGACTGATCCGAGAGAACTGCCACACCATTCTCGTTGACAGAACTCTGGCAGACAAATACCTGTCTCATGTCAAAGAACTCTTTCGGCAACCTTCGCACTTAACAGAGGCTTCGCTATTCATTACCGAATTCATTGCAAACTCCGCCAAAATGAAAAGGGAAGAATTGGACCCACCTCAAATGCCTGGAGGCGCCAAAGTGCCGCCAGAGGACGAATATGTAGTGAGGGCAGCGCTGATTTCTCATCCCTTCGTTGTCACAGCTGAAAAGAAATTGAAGGACGCGATCAATAACTTTCCTGGCTTTGGTCTTAAAGCTGTCACTCCTGCCGAAGCCCTCGAACTCGCCAAGGACACTTAGCTGCAATGTGCCAATTCGGTCGGCGGGTTAGGACGACTTCGCTTTTGAACGCTTATTGAAAAACTGATAGGCCTGCTGGATCAATTCCGTGGCTTTGGGCGTGAGGTAAAACTTCGGAAGGTCTTCGCGCCGCACCCAGCGCGCGTCCACCACATCTGAAGAAGGCGACAGCCGTCCGCGTATTCGACGGCAGGCGTAATCCACAATTACGAAATGGTAGCGAACGCGACCCGGGTTTTTCCCGCCGCGCATGATGCGATCAAACACCGCCAGGATTTCCAGCGGCTCGACGTCGAGGCCGGTTTCTTCTTTGAGCTCGCGCCTCGCCGCCTGCGCCAATTCTTCGCCGAGCTCGACCAGGCCGCCGGGAATCGACCACTCGCCCTTCAGTGGCTCGAGCTTGCGGCGAATCAGCAGGACTCGATTCCGATGGATCACGATCCCCCCTACGCCGATCAAGGGACAAGGAGGAAATTCGCGTTTCATTGGATGCTCCCGCCGTTTCTGGATGGGAACACCCTTTCTGAAACGGCAAGCCAACCCTTTATGCCGGAGGGCTTGGACGAAGAATAATTCTGCAAGGGCGCGTGATGAAGGCTGGTTTTTGTCATGGGCGTCATCAATATATCAAAAGTTCCGGCGCTGGCCTACCATTTCACTCGGCCACCACCCTGCGAGCGGGCCTTCTTATCGCTTCTAATTTTATCAAATAAAACCTTTTTCACATTTCACCCGAACCGCTTAAACCATTTTCAGACGACCCGGACAATTTCAAATTTCTTGCCTTTGGAATAACAAAAGCATTACATTCAGGAAATTGGAAGTGATACGAGTCGATTGTGAGGACATGCAGTGATTATGCCCGCGGGAGCACGTATTTTCGTTACCCTGGCAGCGCCCAGCGTCAGCGCGATGGAAGCGCTGGCCGTGCGCGTCGCCGGAGCTCCGGTGGGGTTAGAGCTCAGGCTGGACCATCTGAAAGAAACCGGCGATCTCGAAGCCCAATTGCGTGCCATGCTCATGCGGCACCATTTCCCCCAGACTATCGCGACCTGCCGCCGCACGGAGGCGGGCGGGCTTTTTGCGGGATCGGTGGAACAGCAATCGACCTTGCTGAAGGCCGCCGTGGGTGCGGGATGTCAGTGGGTGGATGTAGAAATCGAATCAGTGGCCCACCACGGCGCCGCGATGCTGCGGCAATTTCACCCGGCCAAAGTGATCGTCTCGTATCACGATTATCATAAACTGCGAGCTCTGGGGAAAATCTACCAGCGCCTGGCGCGATTACCCGCACAGGTCATAAAAATTGCCGCGCGCGCCCGCGCTTTGCGCGACAACTTAAAGGTTTTTCATCTGCTGAAAGCCCATCATGGACGCAGTCCCAAACTGGTGGCGCTGGCGCTCGGCGCCTCGGGCATTCCTTCGCGTTTGCTGGCCCTGCGATGGGGGAGCCATTTCACTTATGCCTCCGCGGGCGAACATTTTAATGTCGCTCCCGGCCAGCTCCCGGCGGATGTTATGCGCTCGACTTACCGGGTTGAGCGACTGAATAACCGGGCGCAAATCTATGGCGTGGTGGGCTCGCGCGCGTCGATTTCGCTTTCGCCCGCCATGCAGAACGCAGCCTTCCAGGCCAAGCACGTGAACGCGGTCTATCTCCCCTGCGAGACCGATCGCATGAGCGATTTCCTGGCCTTTGCCCGCGGGCTGGGGTTCATCGGCTTCAGCGTGACCATGCCTTTTAAGCGCGCCATCATCCGCCATCTCGACTGGCTTGACCCGCTCGCCGCAAAAATCGGCGCCTGCAATACTGTGGCCGTCAAGCGGGGAAAATGGATGGGATGGAATACCGACGCCGCCGCCGTGATTGAAGTGCTCGCCAAGCGTTTGCGCCTGGCAGGAAGCCGTATACTGGTGTTGGGCGCCGGCGGCGCAGGCCGGTCGGCCGCTTACGCCCTGCGGGCGGAAGGCGCTGAGATCATTCTGTCGGCGCGTCGTGAATCTGCGGCGCGGCGCCTGGCGCGCTCCATCTCCGCCCAGGTGGTGCAATGGGGAGATGTGGAAGAGTTGGACGTGGATGCGGTGATCAATGCCACACCCGTGGGGATGATGCCGCACACGGACGCCCTGCCTATTGACTTGTCCCGCCTGCGCGTGCATTTGGTTTTTGACATGGTCTATCACCCGCTTGAAACGCGCCTGCTGGCTGAAGCGCGGGGCCGCGGCCTGACCACTATCTCAGGTCTTGAAATGCTGGTGGCGCAGGGCGCCAGACAATTTGAAATTTGGACGGGAAAGTCCGCGCCGCGCGCGCTGATGGAGCAGGCGGTGCGCCAGACCCTCGGCCATTCGGCGGCGTGATGAATTGCCGATTGCCAGTTGAAAGAGATCAGATGAGGGCAATTGATCTCTTGTTGGGTAAACACAAATTGATCTTACGACGATGGTTCTTAATATGACTTCCTGCCAGCCCAACTTCACTGAGTTCAAGCGACTCGCGCAACGAGGTAATGTCGTACCCGTGTATCGCGCCATAGTGGCCGACCTGCTGAGCCCCGTGGCCGCTTACCTAAAGCTCGCGCCCCAGACGGCGCGCGGGGTGCACCCTTACAGCTTCCTGCTTGAAAGCGTGGAGGGCGGGGAACACGTGGGTCGATATACTTTTTTTGGGGTCGATCCTTTTCAAGTTGTGACCTGCCGGGGAAATCAGATCACGGTGGAGCGCGGCTCACGCCGAAGCATCGAGACGGGAAACATTTTCGATTTCCTGCGCCAGGTGGGTGCCCGGTATCGCTCCGTGCCTGTCCCCGGATTGCCGCCCTTTACCGCGGGCGCTGTTGGCTACCTTTCCTACGAGACAGTTCGAATGCTGGAGCGTCTTCCGCCACGCGTTGAAGCGGACGTGGATCTCGATGACGCCGTGTTCATGTATTTTTCGAACCTCGCAGCCTTCGATCACGTTCAACACCGCCTCTTTCTAATTTCGAATGTGCTGACGGATGAAGGCCCGGGAAATTTGAGAGCGAAATATGACGCGGCCGTCCGCCATCTCGAGCGCCTTGAAAAGCAACTTCAGCAACCGCTTCGCTTGCTGCGATTCCAACGGCCGCGCGGGCCGTTGAATGTTCGCTCCAACATGACGCGGACTCATTACGAGGCAATGGTGGAGCGCGGCAAGGAATATATCCGCGCCGGAGACGTTTTCCAGGTGGTGCTTTCCCAGCGGCTTACCGTGCCGGTGCGCGTGCCACCCTTTGAAATTTACCGCGCCTTGCGCGTCGTCAATCCGTCGCCATATATGTACTACCTTCGCATGGGCGCATCCACCATTCTTGGTTCCTCACCGGAAATGTTGGTGAAAGTTTCAGGAAGGAATGTGGAGTACCGGCCCATCGCCGGAACGGCGCCGCGCGGCAAGACGGAAGCGGATGACAAAAGATTCGAACAGGAACTTCGCGCCGACGAGAAAGAACGCGCCGAACACATCATGCTGGTTGACCTCGGACGCAATGACATTGGGCGGGTGTGCGAATTTTCCTCCGTCCATCCCAAGGAAATTATGTTTGTCGAGCGTTACTCGCACGTGATGCACCTGGTCTCAAGCCTCGAAGGGAAACTTCGGCCGGATGCGGACAGTTACGCCGCGCTGGCGGCTTGCTTTCCCGCCGGCACTTTGAGCGGCGCTCCCAAAGTCCGCGCCATGGAAATTATCGACGAGCTTGAACCCACGCGCCGCGGGCTCTACGGCGGCTCCGTCCTCTATCTCGATTTCTCCGGCTATCTCAATTCCTGCATCGTCATCCGCACGGTTCTGGTAAAAGATAATTTGGCCTACCTTCA
>DASYXZ010000106.1:0-32643 GCA_035934315.1 Terriglobia bacterium
TGATCCGCCCAATCACGCCCAGGCTGATGTTCTGTTTGTTCAGTTCACCAATCTCTTTCTTCAGGTATTCCCGCAGCAAAGCCATCAGGAGTTTAACTTCCGCGTGAGGCCGCTTCCAGTTCTCGACCGAAAAGGCATACAGCGTCAGATAAGGGACGCCCAATCGCGCGCAAGCTTCCACCGCCTGGCGCACGGCGCGAATGCCGGCGCGGTGGCCCGCAATCCGCGGCAAATGCCGCCGTTTGGCCCAGCGGCCGTTCCCGTCCATGATCACCGCAATATGCTGCGGCAGACGGTCCAAATCGATTTCGGCCAGGAGATGCGCTTCGGCAAGATTTGTGTTCACAGGAGGCCTGGGGAACGAGAGTTAACCTGATTTCTAGAAATCAAAATTAACACAGCCCTCCATCCATCGCAAGGGAGGACTTACTTCGGTTGTGGTGTCATTTGGAATCAGATCCCTTTCGAAACTCGGCGGCGGAGGGGTCATTCCCGCGAAGGCGGGAATGACTGCGCCTGGCAACGCCCGTTTCTTGCAAATGAAACCACTACCTTGTATTTCGGCAGTTAATCGGTTTGCGTAGCGGCCCTCCGATTTCTCGGTCAGGGCGGTGAACGAAGTCGAGCCGCGTGTTCCCCCCCTCCCTCCGGCTGGGTTCACATTTGCATGGTGATCCGCACCCCTGTCAACTATCCTGCCACTAATCAATCCGCTAGGGCATCAAACCGATAAGGCCAGATGTGGCCAATGCGACCAGAATTAAATCGTCCTGATAGATCGGCCGGCGACAGGTTTGCGATGCTGCCCAAACAAATCGGCCATTACAAGATCGGCCGTCAACTCGGAGAAGGGCAGGACAGCACGGTGTATCTGGCCCGCGACACGGTGCTTGACCGCCAGGCCGCGGTGAAGGTTCTGAAGCAGGCCGGCGCCCTCGGATATGAACGCGTTCTTCAGGAAGCGCGCCTGGCC
Organism: Terriglobia bacterium; assembly: GCA_035934315.1. Lineage (GTDB taxonomy): Bacteria > Acidobacteriota > Terriglobia > UBA7540 > UBA7540 > DASYXZ01. Next base: position 974 of record DASYXZ010000106.1, read on the forward strand.
AGCTCGCTCGATCATCCGTACATTTGCCGGGTCTACGATGTGGGCGAGGAAAATGGAAATGAGGGGACGCCGCCCTACATTGCGATGGAGTACATTGAGGGCATGTCGCTGGCCGATAAGCTCGAGGGCGGCCCGCTCGATTCCTATACGCTGCTCCGTCTGGGAATGCAGATTTGCGAAGCCCTGGCGTACGCGCACGACCGGCGGGTTATCCACGGAGACGTGAACGCCGCGAATGTTTTGATCAATGAGAAATGCGAAGCGAAGCTGGTGGATTTCGGGTGCGCCGCGGGATTCAACGCCAGCGGCGCAGCCACCGTTCAAGGCGATGTATGGGCCCTGGGAAATCTTCTCTTCCAAATGGCGAGTGGAGAGGACGCCGTGGCCCGAATGCAACCACGCTCTGCGGGTGATCTCGGTTTGCCTGAGTTGGTCTCCCCGGGACTGGCGGCAATCATCGAGCGATGCGTCGATACCCGTCTGGCGCGGTGCTACCACACACCGGGCGAAGTCCTGCGCGACCTCCAAGCCGAATCCGATGTGATGGGAGGCGCAACGCACGGCTCCCCCGATGTCGCAGCTTTCAAACCTGAATCGCTCAAAACGGGGCCGCAGAAATTCACTCCGCGCCCGCCCGGATGGAAAAATAAAGTAAGGCTTGGTCGATTTGGACTTGTCGCTGCCGGCGCCCTGGCCGTCCTGATGATATTGCTCCTCACCGCACAGATTTCACAGCACTCATCACTCCCAGAAATTCGAGCCCCGGAAACTGGACATGCTCAAACCGGCGCCCCCTATCCCCTCAAGAAAAATGCACCGGAAACGAAAGGCAGTCCCAATGTCAAAGTCTGGGTCAACAATCGCGCCATGAAATATCATTGCCCGGATTCGCCCTGGTACGGTCATACACTAACAGGATATTATCTGACTCAGAAACAGGCTCTGGACCAGGGGTATGCACCGGCGTACGGGATAGAATGTCCGTAGATAGCTTCAACCAAAAGCTTTAACCCGCCGGAGCGCTCCCGGGAAGGAATGAGGTAATCACCCAGACCAGGGTGAGCGCGATCATTACGATGCAGGTGGCCCACGCAATGATGTTAAAAGTTCGATTATTACGGTAGTCACCCATCAGATCCTTTCGATTAACCAGCCTCAACATGAAGATCAAAACGAACGGAAGCAGGATTCCGTTGACCACTTGGGAGAGCAGAATGATGGGGACCTGCTTCGATTCGTTGAGCAAAATGACTGCCAGCGCGCCGAGAACAATCAATCCCGTATAGAGCGAGTAAAACGCCGGCGCCTCGCGAACCCGTTTGTTGATGCCGGATTCGACGCCCAGCCCTTCGCAGACGTAATAGGCCGTTGCCAGGGGAAGGATGCAGGCTGAAAACAACGAGGCGTTCACCAGTCCAAAGGCAAACAGAGCGCTGGCCGCCTGCCCCGCGAGCGGCCTCAGAGCCAGAGCTGCCTCGCCTGCGTCTTTAATTTCGCGATGACCGCTGGCATAAATAGTCGCCGCGCATGCCACAATAATGAAGAAGGCCACCAGGTCAGTCATCAGGCAGCCCACAATGACGTCCCAGCGCGAATACGCGAAGTTCTTCAGCTTCACGCCCTTCTCCACCACAGCCGACTGCAGGTAGAATTGCATCCAGGGCGCGATGGTGGTCCCCACCAGTCCGATGATCATGTAAAGATATCCGGACCGGAAATGGAAGGAAGGCTTCACCGTATGCAACAATGCGCTTGTCCAGTCCGGGTGGGCGAGGAAACTGGAGAGCGGATAGGCAATGTAGAAAAGGCAGGCCACCAGAAAAACCCTTTCCACAAGCCGGTAAGTGCCTTCCACCACCAGGCCCCAGACGATCAACGCACCCAGGGGAACGGCAATAAAACGGCTCACGCCCAAAACTGACATGCCGGAAGCCAGGCCGGCAAATTCGGAAATGGTATTGCCCAAGTCAGCAATCAGAAGTAGGACCATTAGAATAAAGGTAATACGGAACCCGTATTCTTCGCGGATCAGGTCCGCCAGGCCTTTGCCGGTGACCACGCCCATGCGCGCCACCATCTCCTGCACAACAATCAGGGCCACGGTGATGGGAATGAGCGTCCAAAGGAGAGAATAGCCAAACGTCGCGCCGGCCTGGGAATATGTAAGGATGCCGCCCGCATCGTTATCCACGTTGGCTGTGACAATGCCCGGGCCCACGACGGCAAGGAAGATAAACAGTTGAGTGCGAAAGCGGTGAAATTTTTTCCGCGGCACAGGAGCTCGCTATCTTAATATCTCAGGATTATTTACGCTGGACCACCAATTCCAACACATCGTCCGCAGTCACCACGCCAAGCAAACGGCCCTTCTCGTCCACCACCGGAAGGACCACCAGATTGTACTTGTGGAACAGATCGACCACGGCCTTGTCATCGGCTTGAGCGCCAATGGAAATCGCCGGAGCGTTAACCAATTGGCTGAGCGGCGCGCTGGCATCAGCGAGCAGAATTCGGGCCAGGGCCACGGACCCGGTTAACACCAAGTCTTCATTAACCAGAAAAACGACGTGCACCAACTCGAGCGGGCCTTCAAAATTCTTCAAGGCCGCGATGGCGCCCTGCACGTTGGCGGATTCACCCACCACAATGAAGTCTGTGGTCATCAAAGCGCCGGCGGTGTTTTCCTCAAAGCCCAGCAGATCGCGAACATCCTTCGCCTCGTCCTTCTCCATGTCGGCCAGCAAACCCGCGGAAGTTTCCGGCGGGAGCTCGTGCAAAATATCCGCCGCCTCATCGGGCGGCATTTCCTCCAAAACGTCCGCAGCTTTTTCCGCCGGCATGCTTTGCAAAAGATCGGCCTGCATGCGCGTGGGAATTTCTGAAATAGCTTGTGCCGCGGTCTCGTCATCGAGTGACTCAATAACCGCTTTCTGCTCGTCGCGACTCAATTCCTCAAGGATATCAGCAATGTCAGCAGGGTGCAGCCTGGCCAGCCGGTCGAAAGAGATGCGCAGCTTTACGCGCCGGGCAGGATCCGACTCAATCAAATTGACGAACTCCCAGGGAATAGTTTTTGAGGGGAACAATCCCGTAAGGTGTCGAATGACATGCTTGGCCACAATGCCCTGCAGCAAGCGCCGGATCGCCGCTCCCCACCCCACATTCACAGCAATGATGCGCAGTTCCGCGTGACCATCAGTGGGCTGGATGTCAAAGTCCACGTCATTGACCCGCACGACCTTCCGATTATTGACGTCAATAATCTGCTGGTCCAGGACATCCTTCTTGACGTGCATCAGGCCTTCATCGGGGGCGTAGCAGCGGACTGCCTCTGCGGGCACGCTGGTCTGGCCGGCGCGAACAGAAATCGATTGCATCTGCTGGTGCGTAATGCACAAGGTATTTTTCTGACTGGTTTTCACCAGATAAGAGGCCACCCGGAGAGCGTCCTGACTTGGATCGACCGCAAGGTCGGCCAGGCGGCCCACGTACTCGCCCTTAACGTCATACACCGGAAGACTCTGGAGCTCGGTAAAATAAATCATCGCAAGCCTCTTCGCTTTTGTCCTTTATTCATTCCACCTTTTGTGTGTGCCCTCGTGAGGTCGACGAGTGGCTATTTTTTCATCAGACAGTCTAATTTGTTTTCTTCGATGTTTCTCCACCGCACCGGAAGTTCCCCGTCCTTTTTTAACCTTATAGAAAAATATCCAATCCCTCTCACTTCGTTCTGCCCATCGCCCAGTTGATCCCATTCAGCAATAGTTTTTGGTACCGCGGATCATTCCAAACGTCGTGTTCGTGCCCCAGGCTGGTATAGAACACGCGTCCCTTGCCATCCATTCGCGTCCAGGCGACCGGCCAGCCGTAATATTTTGGGCGCGAACCCTGCTTCTTCACATCGACCGACGACGGATCCAGGCGCAGAAGAACGTGCGAGGTCTGCGGATTGAAATCATCAATCTGATAAATCTCGTCATTCACCTGGAACGACGGCGCCAGAAAACTCACCAGCTTGTTCGCGGGGTCAGCCACGTCAATAGTGACCTGTTGGTGCCAGGGATGCCCGTTAAAATAACCGCCAATCAAATCCGCGTAGTCTTTCCACATATAAAAAGTATCCGTGGCGCTATGCACGCCGATGAAACCATGGCCCGAGCGGATGAAATCAATGAAAGCTTTTTTCTGCTCATCCGTCATCGGCAGTTCTCCCGTTGTGTAGAACATGACGGCGTCGTAATGCTTCAGATTTTCCGCAGTAAACGGCGAGACGTCTCCGGTCACCGTGGTTTCAAATGCGCCGGACTTGTCTCCAATCTGCTTCACGATCCCGGCGGAAAAAGGCACGACTTCGTGATGGTAGCCGGCGGAAAGAGTGAGGTAAAGGAGTCTCCCCTTCTTCATCTCTTTGGCAAAAGCGGGCGGCGTGAGAGTGAGCGCGCTCACGCAAACCAAAATAAAAAAACTCGGGAAATAATTTCTGAATTTATTCATCGTTGCTCCTTCATCTGAAATTGTGGGCCATAAAATCGTCCAATAATTCTTCCGTATGGTATCACAGAGGATAACCGTGGAAATTTGCCGATGCTATTCTCCGGCAATCTCCGTATACCGCAACTGCTGCTTTACGATGTCGCGCGGATAGCTGATCTCCACGTCCGCCGGCTTGCCGTCCGCATTATTTTTCAAATCGAGCTCAGGATTGATACCCACCCAATAGGTCGGAAGATTCAGCGTCTTATAGCGGGCAATCACCTGGTCGCGCCATGCCGTGTTAAAGTGGATGCCGTATTTCGTGATCAGCGCCTGGGCCGCGTTGTAATCGCCCTCCGCCTTGATGCGCATCAGCTCGGCCAGCAACATTCCAACGCCCTGGCGCATCTTGGCATAGTCTTTCACTACCAGGTAGACTTTTCCGTCGCGCTCGACCGGCTGGATAGCACCGGTTTTATCGCGGATAAAATTGACAATAAGCTGCGTGCCGCGCCGGTGGTCTTCTTCAATCGTGTCCCCGGTGGGAACTTCGCGGAGTTGCACGAGTGCGGCCCGCGCCTCGCCGTCATACGCGGCCTTCGCCACGTCGTAGTTGGGCATCACGCCCATAGCCAAAAGCTTGGGGTCCCAGAAATTCCACATCGCCATCAAATCGGCGCGCGTTTCCTCAAGCGTGGAAAAATATTCCTTCAGATAGTAGGCGGGCTCATGCGTCAGTTTGGGCGAGAGCTTGCCGGATCCATGCCCGATGACTTCATGCATGGCGGTGAACAGATTTTCAGCAAGGTCGCCATACCGGCGGGCGCGGGAAATCTCCTCCGGCGAATACGCGAACTCCGCGGACACTTTGCTTCCTGTGGCTCTGTTCAGGGCCCGGATGGACCCTGTGAAGATGAAACTCTTCGAGCCATACTTCTCGTGAATCTCGGATTCGTTGGGAAGATTGTCGCCAATAGTGCCAACGTTGAAGTCTCCAGTCTCAATCAACGCTTCGTCAGCGTTCACCACCGGTGGTTTGGGTTTTGGATTTTTGTACTTCGCATCCCACGGCGCGCGCTGCTCGAAGTACGCAGCATGTGTGGCAAATCCCGTCATCAGATGATTCATCTTCTCATCCACAACAGTTACAAAACCTTGGATCGCCCCTTTCTGCCCGCGCACGTCTTTGTACACTTCCACAAAACCATTCGAGAAATCCGGATTGGTCTTGTCCTGAACCCAGTCAATGCCGCACTGAACCCAGTCGGCGCGGTCTCCGGACTGATAATAGCGGATGAGATCTCTGATCACTTTCTTCTGCGACTCAGGAGCGTAGGGTAATGCCATGTCTAGATTTTTAATGGCAAGGCCGAGCTCGTGAGCGTAGCGGCCGGGTGGAATTTTTCCGTCCGGCGTGCCCGCGCGGTAAACTTCCTCAACTAGTTTACCGTTCTCCTTTACCAGCCGCGAATTAAGCGCGTAATGCTGGGTAAAACCGACCAGGTCTTTCAAGCTGACGCCGTCATAAAAATTGTTGCTGCTCGCCACCAGCGCGTCTTCGCCACTCGGCGGATTCTTCGAGGTGAGCATGGGCTGATAGTCCGGGTCAAAGATTGGCTTCTCTAGCTCTTGCAACTCCTGGTCGAGCGATACCGACGGAACGGAGTTCTCATCGAACTGCGCGCCGTTCTTCCTCGCCTGCTCTGCCGCAGTTTTCAATTCATCGGCGGTGAAATCAGGTACGAACTTTCGCGACGTAAACGAATTATGGTTTCCCTGATTACCCCAAAAAAGCCTGGTGTAGTCGGTGATCTTTGCCAGCACGGCCGGGTCAATCCCGCTTGGGTGCATCAAGATCGCTTCCAGCAAATGTTTTTCGCGCAGCCCGTAGATCGAATTCTGGTCATAGGCTATCGGGTTGACAGCGATGGCGGCCCTCGCAAGCCAATAGGCGTCCATCTTCCGGTCGGGAGAAAGATCTTTGAAGCTTTCAGCGCGCAATTGGATAAATCCCGTGTCACCCACGCGACCTACAAGACTCGGGGGCGCTGTCTCGTCTCCGGTGCGCGGAGCAGCAGCGCGGATTAAAATCGGTTTGGAAATCCCGGTCAGAGTCACGCAAAGAATTAAGGCTGGCAGAATTTTTGCTTTCATGTGGGAATCCCCCCTCAAAAGTAATTAATCTGGTTCAAGCGAAAATTCGCAAGCAGCACGCCCCAAGCGCATTATGCCACGTAAGCGGCCTCAATGCGGTTGAAATTGAGTGACAAAGTCAGCCAGGCGCCGTGCCCAGCTTAAGGACCGAAATGAAATACTCATTTACTCGCGCTGGATCACGGCGGCAAAGAAGCCGTCCATGCCATGCAGGTCCGGGCGGGTATGGAAGAAACCTTGGAAATTGAATAGCGGGGAAAGAGAGGGAAATTCCCGGGACAGTTCCGACGCGGGGAGTAGTCGGAATCCGTTGATTGCGTGGAGAACTCTTTCTATGACCTGCTCGTTTTCTTCCGGCTCGAGCGAACAGGTTGAATACACCGCTCGTCCGCCGGGCTCGATAGCTGTAAGCGCGTTTTGGAGAATCCTGACTTGAAGGTCGGCGAGCCTCGGCAAATCTTTCGGTTCCAGCCGCCATTTGATTTCTGGATTCCGAGCAAGCGTTCCCGTACCCGAGCAGGGCGCGTCCAGTAGAATTCGGTGGAAGGCAATTCCAAATGGCAGCGCACGCGCCGCATCCAGGCGTACCAAGTGCACATTCAGGTCTGCCGGAATCATCTTGGGTAAAAGCCTTCTCAAGGTGTCGAGACGCCGGGCGCTTAGGTCACAAGCGATCATGAGCCCCGCGCCCAGCGCATCGGCAAGCTGGCCCGCCTTAATTCCGGGAGCGGCGCAAAGGTCAAGCACTCGCTCGCCGGGCTTCGGTGCGACCAGCGAAGCAACAAGTTGTGACGCTTCGTCCTGGATCACTACGCGGCGTTCGCGAATGACTGGTGACGATTGCACGTTTCCGGATTCTACCGACTGAACCACCAGAGCCTGCGCGGAGTAGCGACCGGGCTGCGTTACAATTCCCTGTTCATTAAGTTGCTCCTGAATCTTCGTCCGCTCACGCGCGCCGCCGGCGACCCGCAAAGTTGTGGGCGGGACGCGCAGGCTTGCCCGGGCGAGAGATTCCATGGCCTCGTGGCCAAAGTGGCGTGACCAGCGTTCCTGCAACCACGCCGGCAACGAATGAGCCGCGCCCCCACTGCGCGCCGCATCTGGCGAGCTTGGCGGGTCTGTGCGTGTCTCCGCTTGCGCGCGTTCATGCAACGGCTCGGCCTTCCGCAACACCGCATTCACCACGCCGGTCGCCGATCGCTTGCGCGCCGCCTTGGCCAATTCCACTGCTTCATTCACCACGGCGGACTTTGGAATCCTTTCGAGAAACAAAATCTGGTAGAGACTCAGCCGCAAGATGGTGGCAATTTCGTGATCGAAATAACTCAGTTTTTTCCCGGAAAGTTTTATCAGCCAATGCTCGATTTCGCCTCGTCTTCGCAACGTCCCCATCACAATTTCGGTGACCAGCCTTCGATCCATTTCCTTAAGGCTGGAAATTTGAGGGCTCTGGAGCAAGTCAACGGCATAGTCACGGCCGGATTCGACTCGACAAAGTATTCGGTAGGCGGCTTCCCGGGCGGGAGAAATGGGCACAGACAAATTATGAATTAGGAGCAGTGAATTATGAAGGAAAAACCGAACCGACATTCAAGCTGTTTCACGCAGAACCGTTCAAAAATAGTTCATTATTTATAACTCTTAAATCAACATTCATGACTCAACCCAGCTTTTCGTCCGGCTTCAGGCGAACGCCATTCAGGAAATCGCGCGCTGACACGCGCTTGCGCCCCGCAAGCTGGAGTTCTTTCACTTCAAGCACTGTCCGACGGCCACAGACGACCAAAAGGATTCCGCCAGCCACCATAATCGTTCCAGGAGCGAGATGCTCCGGCGCAGGAATGGGCGCGGGACTTGCCAGCCAGAGGTTAAGCTGCGCGCCGCGAAACGTGGTGAACGCCCCGGGCCAGGGGCGCAAGCCCCGAACTCGCCGCGCATTATCCTCCGCTGTCAGCGACCAGTGTATCCTTCCGTCTTCTTTCTTGAGAATAGGCGCACGCGTTGCATCTTCCGCGTCTTGCGGTCGTGGATGGATTACCCCTTTTTCAAGGCTGTGAAGCGTTTCAACCATCAAGTCCGCGCCCAAAATGCTGAGATTCCGGGAAAGTGTCTCGGTGGTATCGTCGTCACGGATTTCGGTTTCGCGTTGAAGAAGAATATCGCCTGTGTCCAGGCCCTCGTCAATCTTCATGGTCGTTACACCCGTCTTTCGCTCGCCGCGAATAATAGCCCACGGGATGGGCGCGGCGCCGCGATACCGTGGCAAAAGCGAGGCGTGCAGGTTGATGCATCCAAGGCGTGGGAGTTCAATCATCCAGGGCGGAATGATGTGGCCATAGGCAACCACAATGATCGCGTCGGGATGGTAGAGAGAGAGAAATTCACGAGTCGAAGGATCCTTCAGCATTTGCGGCTGGAAAATTGCCAGCCCTGCCGCTTCTGCCGCCTGCTTCACGGGCGGAGATTTTGTTTCGTAGCCCCGCCCGGCAGGCTCATCCGGATTGGTGACAACCAGGTCGATCAGGAATTTTTCCGCGTAAAGTTTTTCGAGAGTGGGAACGGCGAATTGAGGTGTGCCGCAGAAGATGAGATTCATTGGTTTTCTGCTATTGGAAAGATTGGGTGATTGAGCGATCGGATGATCGAGTAATTAAGAGAAGAAGCGCTGTTTCGTCGGGCCGTCACGTTTATATTTCAACCGCCCGTTTGCAAAATCGATGAATCGCCCCATCGTCCAATTCTTTACCACTCCCCAGCCTTCATCATCTTCTTCACCTTGCGTTTAATGGAATCGCGTTTGAGCATACTGATGTGTTTGATAAACAGGATGCCATTCAAGTGATCGGTTTCATGGCAAAAGGCGCGGGCGAGCAAGTCTTCACCTGTGATGCTAAATGAGTTCCCCCGGATATCCTGGGCGCGCACGGTGGCGCGCTGAGGTCGCGGCGTCTTGGCGCGAAAATCCGGCAGGCTCAGGCAGCCCTCTTCCAATCCGGATTTTCCCTCGGTCGAAACAATAACGGGATTTGCCAAAACCAATTTGGCACCCGGGTCATTTCCCGATGTTATGTCGATGACACAAAGTTTTTTAGAAATACCAATCTGGGGCGCGGCCAGACCGACGCCGCTCGCTGCGTACATTGTTTCAAACATGTCGGCCACAAGTTTTTCGAGGTCAGCGTCGAAAGCGGTCACAGGCTCGGCTTGCTTTTCCAAAACTTCCTGGCCATATTTGACAATGGGATAAATCATAATTTAAAAGCAGCGCACCTGCTCAAGGTAACCATCAAAATTCCGCCGGGTTTCGTCCAGCGAGTCGCCTCCGAATTTTTCAAGGAATGCCCGCGCCAGGACAATCGCGACCATCGCCTCCCCCACCACGCCTGCGGCGGGCACCACACACACATCCGAGCGCTCGTAGGCGGCCTTCACAGTTTCCTTGGTCTCAAAATCAACTGACTCCAGCGGCTGGCGCAAGGTGGAAATGGGCTTTAAATAACCGCGCACAACGATGTTTTCGCCATTCGTAATCCCGCCTTCGATACCACCGGCGCGGTTGGACTTGCGCGTAAAGCGTGAATGTTCCCGGTCATAACCGATCTCATCATGAACGCGCGAACCCGGAGCGGTGGCGTTTTCAATCCCGCTGCCCAATTCAACCGCCTTTACCGCCTGAATGGACATTACCGCCTGGGCCAGATGCCCGTCCAGGCGCTCGTCCCACTGGCCGCAGGACCCGAGACCAGGGGGCACACCGCGCGCCAAAACCTCAAAGGTCCCACCCACGGAGTCCCGCGTCTTCATCACGCGATCCACTTCTTCTTTCATGCGCGATTCCACTTTTGCGTCCACACAATTCAAAATAATTTCCTCGCGATCGCGCAATGCCAGCACTTGTTCAAAGGGAACGTCGTCGCGGCCGAGAGCGACCTCTCCCACGGCGATGACATGGCTGGCAATCTCAATTCCAAATTCTTTCAGGAATATTTTTGCCAGCGCCCCCGCGGCCACCCGTGCCGCTGTCTCGCGCGCGCTCGCCCGCTCCAGCACGTAGCGTGCCTCCCGGAAATTAAACTTCAAGCATCCGGCCAAGTCCGCGTGTCCGGGCCGTGGCGGAGAGAGCGGCTTGTATTTGGCACGGGTTTCCGCGTGGTCCTCAACCGCCAGCGCTTCTTTCCAGTTTTCCCAGTCGTGGTTTTCGATCAACATTGTAATCGGCGACCCCACCGTCTGCCCGTGGCGCACGCCGGAAATAATCTGAGCGGCATCAGACTCAATTCTCATCCGGCCGCCGCGCCCATACCCTCCCATGCGCCGCTTGAGGTCGCGATCCACGTAGGCAAAGTCCACACGAACACCGGCGGGCAAGCCGGAAAGGATCGCCACCAGCGCCTGCCCGTGTGATTCGCCCGCAGTTTGAAATCGCAGCACAGGACTCCATTCAACACAACTTCAGGATACGCACAAATTAAAAGCAATTGATTCTAACGGAATCCTGAAGACTCGTCAAAAATTAGCAAAGGTCTTCTACGAACAATTTATCGCCGACAACGAGGAGGCTGGACTATAATTCGTCTCCGCCGGAGACCCGATTGAGATATCTGATTATCAGTGACATCCACGCGAACCTTGAAGGCTTCGAGAAATGCATGAAGCTTGCGCAGGGTAAATATGAACAAGCCATTTGCCTGGGCGACCTGGTGGGCTATGGCCCTGACCCGAACGCCGCAATCAACATAGTCCGCGAGGTCGCGCCAATTGTAATTCGCGGCAACCACGACAAAGCGTCTTGTGGCATTACCGACGCTGAGGATTTCAACACCTGGGCGAAGCTGAGCACACTCTGGACTCGCAAGGAACTCACGCCGGAACACCTGGAGTTTCTGCGCGCGCTTCCTCAGGGACCCGTGAAGATGGATGAATTCCAGATTGTCCACGGCTCTCCCGCGGATGAGGATGAATATATCGTGGGCCCAGGCCAAGCGCTTCCAACACTTCAAGCCCTGGCGAGCCAGACAGTTCTCTTCGGTCACACACATCATCAAGGCGGCTTTATGATAACTCCGGCGGGCCGCTATCAATCCATCCGTTGCCAAACTGAAGAAGACGGCCAAAAGTTCGTCTTGCCGCTCGAAGATGGCGGGCGTTATTTGATTAACCCGGGATCTGTGGGCCAGCCGCGTGACGGCGATTGGCGTGCGGCTTTCGCTATTCTCGATACAGGGCAGCATATCGTGGAGTATTACCGCACACCCTATGACCTTCCGAAAACTCAGGAGAAAATGCGCAAGGCTGGCTTGCCTGAACCGCTGATCAGGCGCCTGGAGTTGGGCCGGTGAAATTTGGAAGGGCTGGCTTCCTTGGCGTCTGCGATGGCGTAATTTGACCCGAAAAACCATACATCCTTCAGCAAGTAATTTGGAGTCAAATAAAGATGTAGGCTTAAGATAATCCTATTTTTATGAGGTGAATTATGCGCTTGAAAAGTTTTGCTTTACTCCTGGGATTAATTGTCCTGGCATGGCCGGCAAAGATTTACCGAGCCGGTGTTGTCGCCCAGGCAGGTCAAGATATTAAGAAAGGCGCGGACGCTGTGGAGGACACCACTGTTCATGCCGCGAAAGTCACCGGGCACGCGGTGAAACATGGAGCACAAAAAACGGGCGACGCCGTGGGAGATGCCGGCGAGGCCACCGGCCACGCCGTTAAAAAAGGCGCCAAGAAGACGGCCAGGGTGACAAAGAAAGATGCAAAAGTGGTTGGTGCGAAAACTGAAGACGCCGGTGAAGCCACTGGTCACGCCGCCAGGAGAACAGGGCGCAAAGTAAAAAGTGGGACGCGTAAAACGGGCGAGGCCGTGGGAGACGCCGGCGAGGCTACGGGCCATGCCGTCAAAAAAGGCGCCAAAAAAACGGGGCATGCAACGAAGAAAGCGGCTGACGCAGTAGAGGATACGGTCCACTAGTCTGGACGTTTTCTAACCCCTAACACTTTAGTTTGCGGCCAACTTGACGCTCCGGGAGAAGCCCGTTAAAATAGATATTTAGCTATTACGCAAAAACAACAGAGAGAGGCTATGCTCCACGGTCCGATCCCGGAGGCGTTGACATTTGACGACGTCCTTTTGCAACCCGCAAAATCCGCTGTTCTGCCGGCCCAGGTTGATACACGAACATTTTTGACCCGCAACATTTCCTTGAACATTCCCATCGTGAGCGCGGCGATGGATATGGTGACTGAGTCGCGGCTGGCCATCGCTCTTGCTCAGCAAGGTGGCATCGGCATCATGCACCGCACGATGCCCATCGACCGTCAGGCCCTTGAAATTGACATGGTCAAACGCTCGGAAAGCGGCATGATTGTTGACCCGGTTACCATCGGACCCAAGAGCAAGATCTCCGACGCCCAGGAAATCATGAAAAAATACAAGATTTCCGGCGTTCCTGTGACCACCAATGGAAAGCTGGTGGGCATTCTCACCAACCGGGATTTGCGTTTCGAGTCGCGCACAGACTTGTCTGTTGAAAAAGTAATGACCCGGGAAAACTTGGTGACGGTGGCGATTGGCACAACGCTTGAGGAAGCGGAAAAAATTCTGCACAAGCATCGTGTGGAGAAACTCCTGGTGGTTGATGATGCTTTCAACCTCAAAGGGTTGATCACGGTCAAGGATATCCAGAAAAAAATCAAATATCCAAATGCTGCAAAGGACGCGCAAGGACGCCTTCGGGTGGGCGCCGCCCTTGGAGCTACGGGAGATTTTTTGGAGCGAGCCGAGGAATTGATCAAAGCCAAAGTGGACCTCCTGGTGGTGGACACGGCCCACGGACACTCGGAGCGCGTGCTGGAAGCGGTCCGGGTGCTCAAACAGAAATTTCCTGATGTGGACATGGTGGCGGGGAACGTGGCCACTTTTGAAGGCGCGTGCGACCTGATCCAATTGGGCGTGGATGCAGTGAAAGTGGGCATCGGACCGGGATCCATCTGCACCACCCGGGTGGTTACGGGAGCCGGCGTGCCGCAAATCACAGCCATCGCCGAATGCGCCCGCGCCGCGCACCAGACCGGCATCCCGCTGATCGCCGATGGCGGCATCAAATTTTCCGGCGACATCACCAAGGCGATTGCCGCGGGTGCCAGCACCGTGATGCTGGGAAGTCTTTTTGCAGGCACTGAAGAGAGCCCGGGAGAAATGGTTCTCTATCAGGGCCGGACGTTCAAGTCCTACCGCGGGATGGGATCCATTGCCGCCATGGCTGCCGGGTCCGACCGATATGCCCAAGCCGATTCTGCAAAGCTTGTCCCGGAGGGCATCGAAGGGCGGGTGCCTTACAAGGGCATCCTGGCGGAAATGGTGGCGCAGTTAGTGGGCGGGCTTCGCTCGGGAATGGGCTATTGCGGATGCGCGACCATTGAGGAGCTTCAGAGGAAAGGTCGTTTTGTGAGGATCACGAGCGCGGGGCTTCGCGAGAGCCATGTGCACGACGTCATCATTACTAAGGAGGCCCCTAATTATCGCCTTGAATAATTCCATGGATAAAATTTTCACATCATCAAGATTAAACTTCTGGGTTCGATGGTCCGTAACTGTTGCCTGGGCTGTGTTGATTTTTCACCTTTCCACGGCAACATTCACCGGCTCATTCACCGCAATGCTGCTCGCCAGGATCCTTGGTTTGGTTCACTTGACAGTGTCGCAAAGCACTTTTCACACCCTTCATTTCCTATTCCGCAAGCTGGCCCACTTGACCGAGTACGCGATTTTCGGGCTCTTCCTTTATCACGGGTTTTTGAATAGCAATCGAACCGAGTGGCGCATCCGGACGGCTGCAATTTCGGTCCTTGCCGCAGGCATCTATTCACTCTCGGACGAGTTTCACCAGATATTTGTGCCGGGCCGAACCCCTTCTATTATTGATTGCGGGATAGATACCACCGGCGCTGCACTGGGGATGCTGGTGATTTATTTATATACGCGCTTCTTTCAATCCGACTTGCCACCCGACCGTCCATTGGCAGCATTAATGGATGGCCACCCCGCTCTTTCAAAGCAGATTCCTGCATAGGGCAATCAAAATAAACGCCCGCTCAACTCATTGGAAGAATATTAACCTGCGGGAAGGTTTCGGGAGCACCAACCGTAAAGCAAACGGCCGGAGTTTCCATCCTCCGGCCGTGATCTCAATCGCGCATTGCAGTCATTCCCTTTTTCAGGGAGGGCCTATTCTTTTTCGTCTTTTTCGATTGCAGGTGTATTTTCCGCAGCCGCTTCCTTTTCGCCGGCTTTGCGCCGGGCCTCGGATTTCTTCGCGCGCTCTTCTGCACGCTTCTGGAGGACTTCCGTACCGACCAGTTCGAGAACAGCCGTATCAGCTCCGTCACCCTTGCGCCAGCCCGTGTGGATAATTCGCGTATATCCACCCGGGCGCTTCTCATAGCGTTTGGCGATATCGTCGAAGAGTTTTTTTACCGAAAGAGGGGTCATGCAATACGCCGCCGCCAGCCGGCGGGAATGAAGATCGCCGCGCTTGCCCAGCGTAATCATTTCCTCCGCGATGCCGCGCGCTGTTTTGGCTTTGGCCACGGTGGTGGAAATGCGTTCTTCCAAAATAAGGGACGTCACCAGATTCCGCAAAAGAGCGCAGCGGTGCGAGGTGTTCCTGCTTAATTTTCTACCGTAGTTCTGATGACGCATCAAAGCTCCCTGTTGCTAAGGTTCCTGGACTGGCGCTTCCGGAGCCGCCATGACTGGGGTGCCCTTCTCATCGAACTTCATTCCCAGGCTCAGGCCCATGACTCCCAGAATTTCCTTGATCTCGTTCAAGGACTTGCGGCCGAAGTTTTTCGTCTTGAGCATATCCTGCTCGCTTTTTTGAACTAATTCACGAATCGTCGTGATATTGGCGTTCTTCAGGCAATTGTAAGAGCGGACGGAAAGCTCCAGTTCTTCCACTGAACGGTCCAGATTTTCGTTCCGGCCCTCCACCGTCTTTTCCTGGTGGACTTCTTCTGCCTCGGGCACTTCTTCAAAGTTAATGAAAATATTCATGTGATCTTTCACCAACTTCGCCGCCAGTCCCACGGAGTCCTGGGGTGCAATGGCGCCGTTGGTCCATACGTCGAGGGTGAGTTTGTCGTAATCCGTCATCTGGCCCAGGCGCGCTGCTTCCACAGTGTAGTTCACTTTGCGGATGGGCGAGTGCGCCGAGTCCACGGGGATAAATCCGATGGGAAGATCCTCATCGAAATTCTTTTCCGCCGGAACGTAACCGCGTCCGATTCTAACGCGCATCTCGATATGCAAGCTCCCGCCTTCGCTGACCGTGGCAAGATAGACGTCCTTGTCAAGGATTTCGACGTCAGGATCCTCCTGAAGCATGCGGGAGGTCACTTCTCCCGGCCGGTCGACGTGAAGATAAAGGTTTTTCGGCCCCTCTACATTCATCTTGAGGGGGATTTGTTTGAGATTCAGAATGATGTCTGTTGCGTCTTCCACCACACCCGGAATGGAAGAAAACTCATGCAGAACACCCTCAATCTTTACTGCCGTAATAGAGGCGCCTTCGATGGAAGACAGCAACACCCGGCGAAGGGCATTGCCAATTGTGGTGCCAAAGCCGCGCTCAAACGGCTGCGCGGAAAATTGACCGTACTTATCCGACAATGTCTCCGAATTACTCGCCAGGCGTTTCGGTTTCTGGAATCCTTTCCAAAGCATTTCTATTCTGCCTCCTGAAGCCCCTCTGAGCGGACTTCTATGCCCGTTCTGTGCGAACGGGATTACTTCGAATATAATTCGACGATCATTTGTTCCTGGATGGGGAAATTCACATCATCCCGTTTGGGCAATGAAACAACGCGTCCTTTCATCCCTTCGCGCTCCAAGGTCAGCCAGGCGGGAAGTGTCCGACTGCCCGCAAAATCCAG
This sequence comes from Terriglobia bacterium, assembly GCA_035934315.1. Lineage (GTDB taxonomy): Bacteria > Acidobacteriota > Terriglobia > UBA7540 > UBA7540 > DASYXZ01. The sequence continues at coordinate 17,531 of DASYXZ010000106.1, forward strand.
AGCACGCTGTACGGTCGCCATTTTCCGGCTACGCTCGCGAACAACAATTTCCTGTCCCGGAGATACCTGATAAGACGGAATATCCACTCGGCGTCCGGCGACATCAATGTGCCCATGCCGGACCAATTGGCGGGCGGCGGCCCGCGAGGTGGCCAGGCCCAGGCGGTAGACCACGTTATCCAACCGCCGCTCAAGCATGATCAGCAGGTTTTCTCCCGTAATGCCCCTCATCGTGGCGGCTTTCTCAAAATAACTGCGGAACTGATCTTCGAGAATGCCATAGACTCGGCGGACCTTTTGCTTCTCCCTGAGTTGGAGGCCGTAGCCCACCAGCTTCGGCCGGCGGGACTTGCCGTGTTGCCCAGGAGCAAAATTGCGCTTCTCGATCGCGCACTTATCCGTCAGGCAGCGCTGTCCTTTTAAGAACAGCTTCATACCTTCACGGCGACAAAGCCGGCAAACTGCATCACGATATCTCGCCAAAAATACCTCCCATCATCAAGTGACTTTGCAAACCAGCGATGGAGTGAATTGCATTCCCTCTAACGCAAAAGCTTTTTCATTCAATCACTCAATCATTAAAACAATTCACCACTCAATTTCTACACCCTGCGCCGCTTGGGCGGCCGGCAACCGTTATGCGGAATCGGGGTTGCATCTTTTATGATGCGAATCTCCAACCCTGCTGTAGCGAGTGCCCGGATGGCTGATTCCCGGCCCGACCCGGGCCCCTTCACTCGAACTTCCACGGATCTCATTCCATGGTCACGCGCCCCGCTGGCCGCACGCGCCGCCGCTTGCTGGGCGGCGAAAGGCGTTCCTTTTCGCGAACCCTTAAACCCCAACGATCCGGCACTGGACCAACAAATCAGTTTTCCTTCCACGTCCGTAATGCTCACCAGAGTATTATTGAAGGTCGCTTGAATGTGAGCCACGCCGTTGGGGACGACGCGCTTTTCTTTTTTCTTAAAGACCTTCTTCTTTCCTGTCTTAGCCGCCTCTTTCGCCATAACACCTCAATGAAGATAGAAACTTGAAATTCAAAAATCCAAATTCCAACTTATGTCTTGGCAGTCGCCCGCTTCTTATTGGCAATCGCGCCTTTTCGCGGTCCTTTGCGTGTCCGGGCGTTGGTGTGAGTCCGCTGCCCTCGCACCGGAAGATTGCGCCGGTGCCGATAGCCGCGATACGAACCAATCTCAATCAACCGCTTGATATTCATGGCCACATCTTTGCGGAGATCGCCCTCAATGCCACCCTCTTCCTCAATGATCTGGCGGATCTTCGAAACTTCCTCTTCCGTCAAATCCTTAATTTGCTTGTCCGGGCTTACCCCGGTCCGCATCAGGATGGAAAGCGACCGCGCCCGACCGATCCCATAAATATAGGTCAACCCGATTTCCACCCGCTTGGTTCGTGGTAAATCGATGCCCGCAATTCGTGCCATTCTTACCTCCAGAAAGCTGCCGGTTGTCCGCTGCAAGAGAAAATGCAAAACGGGCTACCGATCATCAACCAACCTTACCGACTGACTCCTGACAACCGGCTACTGAAAATTAGTTATCCTTGCCGTTGTTTGTGCTTGGGGTTCGCGCAAATCACCCGCACGACACCCTTGCGTCTTACAATTTTGCACTTCGTACAAATCTTTTTCACTGATGAACGAACCTTCATAATTTCCTCTTTAGCTTGCCGCGGCTTTACTGCCGCCCTATTTTCCCTTCGCCTCACTTATACCGATAGACGATGCGCCCGCGGGTCAGGTCATAAGGAGACAATTCCACGGCCACTTTGTCACCCGGCAGGATGCGGATAAAATTCTTCCGCATTTTTCCCGAAATGTGAGCCAGGACCTTGTGCTTGTTATCAAGCTCAACGCGAAACATGGCGTTCGGTAATGGCTCGATCACGGTTGCGATAACCTCAATGGCTTCTTCCTTCGCCATAATCTGCTGAACAATCCCTCGATCCGTTGGATTATGTGAAGTCGCCCAACGGATTCACATTACCTAAATTCTGGTCAAGACATCCGGGCCATTGTGAGTGACAGCGACCATATGCTCAAAATGGGCGGCATTTTTACCGTCCGCCGTCACCGCAGTCCAATGATCTTCTAAAATTCTGAGTTCGGGCCGCCCGGAGTTCACCATAGTTTCGATGGCCAGCACCATGCCTTCCTTCAATGCCGGACCGTGCCCGGGCTGGCCGTAATTCGGAATCTGAGGTTCTTCATGCAGAGCACGGCCAATCCCATGGCCCACAAATTCCCGAACCACTGAAAATCCGTTTTTCTCAACATGTCGCTGCACAGTTGCGGAAATATCACCTATCCGGTTCCCCAAGTGCGCTTCAACAATCGCCAATTCCAAAGCTTCCTCACTCACTCGCAGGAGCTTTTGGGCGGGCTCGGTAATTTCGCCCACGGCCAGCGTCAGGGCTGAATCACCGTAGTAACCATCCAATACCACTCCCAAATCCAAGCCCAGGACATCGCCTTCCTTCAAGCGGCGGTCTGAAGGGATGCCGTGCATAATCTCCTCATTCACCGAAGTACACAGACAGTTTGGATAACCGCGATACCCTTTGAATGCAGGTTTTGCTCCAGCCATGGTCAATCTTTTTTCCGCGAATTCATCAAGCTCCTGAGTACTTACTCCCGGCTTGGCCCGATCACGGGCTTCGTGCAATATTTCTCTAACCAACCGGGCGCTCCTTCGCATCTTCTCGATTTCGGCCGGAGACTTGCAAATAATCATGCACGCCTCAGGAATTGAATCAGATCCCGGGCGATGACTTCCGGATCCTTACTTCCGTCCACAACGTGCAGCAGCCCCTTCGTCTTATAATATTCGACGAGCGGACGGGTTTGATTCTCATAAGCCACGAGGCGCTGGCGGATAGTACCCTCATTATCATCCGCGCGGTGGTGTAATTCGCCGCCGTCCTTATCACATACGCCTTCTTTTTTCGGCGGAGTGAAGTAGACATTGTAAATCTCGCCGCACGTCGCGCAAGTCCTCCGCCCCATCAACCTCTTCAGCAGCAATCCCTCATCAACATGGATATCGACCACAAGGGGATTGCCGCGGTGCTTCGCGTGGAACATGCTGTTCGCGGACTCGGCCTGGGCCAGGGTTCGCGGAAAACCGTCCAGGAGGAAACCTTTTTTGCAATCCGGCTGGTCAATCCGCATATCCACCATCGCGGTAACGATTTCGTCCGGAATCAATTCCCCCGCTTCCATTTTGGCTTTGGCCGCCAGGCCAAGAGGCGTCTGTTTTTCGACAGCGTCGCGAAGGAGATCGCCGGTTGAAATCTGCGGAACGCCAAACTCCCGGGATACTTCCCGCGCCTGCGTCCCTTTTCCCGCACCCGGGGCCCCGAGGAAGATTAATGCTTGTATCTTCATCTCATCCCTCCGGCCGACTGTATTACGTGCCTCTGCGACCCCTGACTCGACCTTTTTTCAGGAAGCCTTCGTAGTGCCTCATGATGAGTTGGGCTTCCACTTGTTGAACAGTATCCATGGCCACGCCCACGACGATCAGGAGCGACGTGCCGCCAAAATAAAAATTCAAATTGAGCCCGTGGAGCAGCCAGAGGGGCATATGAGAATCAAACCATCCGGCGCCCAGCCACCCGGGCAAGTGATTCAAGCGCAATCCCGCCAGCATGATCTCCGGAATTAAAGCTACGATGGCAAGATAGATGCCGCCCACCCAGGTTATCTTTGTTAATACATCATCCAAATAGTCCGCTGTCCGCTTGCCAGGGCGAATGCCGGGAATAAATCCGCCTTGCTTGCGCACGTTATCAGCCACTTCGTCGGGATTATAAACTATCGAGAGATAGAAGTGCGCGAAAAACATTATCAGAATGACATAACTTAAAGTGTAAAGTGGCTCGCCCCATGCAAATTCGTTCTTAAACCAGGTGAGTGCGCCACCCAGATATCCGTTGGGGCCCACAAACAAGCCAATGGTCTGTGGGAACGTTAGGAGGGAGACGGCGAAAATGATGGCCATCACCCCGCTGCTGTTTACCTTCAAAGGCAGGTGGGTGGAAACCCCGCCCATCACTTTTCTTCCCACAATGCGCTTTGCGTATTGAATGGGAACCCGCCGTTCACCCCGCTCCACCAATACGATAAAGGCGATGATCGCCACCATGAAAACCAGCAGCATGATGAGGACCGGGAAACTCCACTCGTGTGTAACGAAGACTTTATCCCAAAGGCTGACTGCGCCCGGCACCAACCCCGCAACAATTCCGGTGAAGATAAGCAGGGACATTCCATTGCCTATGCCGCGCGAGGTAATCTGCTCGCCCAACCACATGACGAAAATGGAACCCGTACTCAGAGTCAAGACGGTTGTAAAAATAAACATCGGGCCGGGATTGGGAACCAGCGCGCTCGGCCCAATGCCGGGTTGTCGTTGGAGAGCGACGGCAATCCCAAACGCCTGAAACGCACTGAGTCCCACCGTCAGCCAACGGGTATATTCGGTGATCTTGCGCCGGCCCAACTCACCTTCCTTCTGCAGTTTCTCCAGCGTGGGCGAAACAACTCCCATCAATTGAAGAATGATGGAAGCCGTAATGTAAGGCATGATCCCGAGGGCAAACACCGTTAACCGGCGCAAAGCGCCGCCAGAGAACATGGACAACAATCCAAATAATGACCCCGCCAACGTACTGAACATCTGCTCGAAAACGTCGGCGTTGATGCCCGGAGTGGGAATGAACGAACCCAGGCGGTAAATGGCAAGCATCAACAAAGTGAAAGAAATTCGCTTGCGCAGCTCCGGAATCTCAGTCAGGCTTTTGAGAGAATCAATCATGCCTGAATAACCTCAGCCTTACCGCCCGCTTTTTTGATTTTCTCCAGAGCGGACTTCGAAAAATGATGAGCGGAAATTTCGAGGGGAGCCTTCAAATCGCCTTCGCCCAAAACTTTGAGGCCGTCCAGCAGCTTCTTAATCAGGCCGTGTTTCAGCAGAAATTCAGGTGTAATTTTTTCTTTGGCGCTGAATTTACCAAGGTCTTTCAAATTAACCAGCGCATAATATTTTTTGAAAATATTGGTAAAGCCCCTCTTGGGCAGTCGTCGATGCAGCGGCATCTGGCCGCCTTCAAATCCGGGACGCAGGCGCGAACCCGCCCGCGAGCGCTGGCCTTTGGAGCCGCGAGTGGCCGTCTTTCCGTGCCCCGAACCCATGCCCAGGCCGACGCGTTTACGCCGTTGGTTTGAACCGCGGGGCGGCTTGAGTGTTCCAATGTGGATCGCCATAATTTTACTTCTTGCCTTTCTTATCGAGTTTGGCGTCTTTGGCGTCTTTCGCCTTGGTTCCCTTCTTTTTCGGCGTCTCCGCCTTCGCTGCCTTGGCTTTTTCTTTCCCAGCGTGCGCCGCATGTTTCGCCGGCTCGGCGGTCTTCGCCGTCTTCTTGTGTTTGGCCGCATCAGCGTGCGCGCCCGCTTCGTGTGCCGCGCGTTTTGCTGTTTTCTCGTGCGCCGGAGCGTGCGTCTTATGCACTGCAGCCGCGGGCTCGTGGACCGCGCCAACCTCCAGATCCCCGCCTCCGCGTGGCAATCTTTCGCGCACCGGCTTGGCTTCAGGAAGATGGATCGCATATTCCGGCGTGGACATCCATGCCGGAGCTGGCTGCAACTTTACAATTTCCACAAAATGCGGAATTTTGGCAACCAAGCCCCGAATCTGCGGCGTGTTTTGCCGCTCCACTACCTGATGGAGCCGCCGCAAGCCCAGGCACCGGATCATTTGCTTGGTATGAAAATCAAATCCAATCCCGCTGCGCACGTATTTGATGTGAATCGTTTTTTGAGCTTGTTCCGTCACAGTTTCCTTTTTCCTTACGCGGCCCAGCCCGATGGCCGGGGCTATAGTTCTTCCACCGTTTTCCCTCGAGACACGGCCACTTGCGTCGCGTCGCGCAATTTCATCAATGCATCCATCGTCGCTTTCACCACATTCTGCGGATTCGTTGTGCCCAGGGATTTGGTGAGCACGTTTTGAATCCCGGCCGCCGAAACAACAGCGCGAACCGTGCCTCCGGCAATCACGCCCGTGCCTTCGGGCGCAGGTTTCAGCAATACCCTTCCGGCGCCGTACGTGCCCATCACTGCGTGCGGGATGGACGTCACCGTGATGTTCACTTTTATAACCGCCTTCTTCGCGGCCTCAATACCTTTTCTGATGGCCATGGGGACTTCTCGCGCTTTTCCTGACCCGTAGCCCACATGGCCGCCGCCATCGCCCACTATCACCAGCGCGGCAAAGCTCATATTCTTGCCGCCCTTCACCACTTTGGTGACGCGATTAATGGAAATCACCTGGTCTTTCAGTTGCAACGTATTCGGATCAATCCTATTGCCCAACTCGTTCCTCCCTCGCCCTGCTATAACCTAGAATTTCAATCCGCCTTCGCGCGCCGCGTCGGCCAGCGCCTTCACGCGTCCGTGGTAGGCGTAGCCACCGCGGTCAAAAACCACACATGTGATACCCGCAGCTTTGGCGCGCTTGGCCAACTCCAGGCCAACGGCCTTGGCGGCCGCGATGTTCCCTCCGCTCTTCACCAGCTTGCGGAGTTCCGGATCGCGTGACGATGCCGCCACCACCGTGTGGCCCCGCGAATCGTCAACGACCTGGGCGTAAATGTGAGCCGACGATCTAAACACGTTCACTCGAGGCGCCTGCGTCACACCTCGAAGCCGGGCGCGGCTGCGCAAGTGAATCCGGCGGCGAACTACGTTTCTGGAAGCAAGTGTGATCATCGTGTGCCTCTATTCAATCCGTTTCCTACTGTTTGGCAACGCCCGCAGCGGCGGCGGCAGCCTTGCCCACTTTCTTCTTCAGGCGCTCGCCCGTATACCGGATTCCCTTGTTTTTGTACGGATCCGGCGGCCGCAATCCGCGGATTTCGGCAGCAATCTGCCCCACTTGTTGCTTGTCCATCCCACTCACCACCAGGTGAGTCTGTTTCTCCACGCTGACCGATAGCCCGTCTGGCACGGCAAACTCGATGGGGTGCGAATAGCCCAGAGTAAATACCACGGTCTTACCCTTGACCTCGGATCGATAGCCGATCCCCACGATATCGAGATGTTTTTCAAAACCCTGAGTCACACCCCGAACCGCATTCGCCATAAGACTGCGCACCAACCCATGCAAAGCGGATTGGTCATCATTTTCGCGCAGGGTCATGAGATGGCCTTCCTTCTTTTCCATGCTGATGCCCCGCGGCATGGCAACCCGCAGGGAACCTTTCGGCCCTTTCACCACCACCGCCGACTGTTCCGGCTGGATCGTTACCCCGGCTGGGACTTCGATCAATTTTCTTCCAATTCTCGACATAAGAGTTCGTCCGTTTTCTTTCGTCTGCGGCTGACGACTGACAAATTTTATTTTACGACACGGTGCACAACAATTCGCCGCCCACCCGCGATTTCCTGGCGGACTTCCCCGTCATCACGCCGCGGGGCGTGGTGAGGATGTTGATGCCGAGGCCCCCCAGAACCTTGGGGATTTCCGTTGCTCCTATGTATACGCGGCGGCCGGGTTTTGAAACCCGGTCAATGTTGGTGATCACGCTCTCACCGTCCGTATCATAACGGAGAAACACTTTCAAAACCCTCTTCTTCCCTTCCTCGGCCACCTTGAAGTTCGCGATATACCCCTCTTCCTTCAGGATTCTCGCGACTTCGATCTTCAATTTCGAAGCGGGCATATCGGCGCGCTGGTGCCGCGCGTGAAGCCCGTTTCGAATTCGAGTAAGCATATCCGCGATCGGATCAGTGGATGCTGACATGAAACCTCTCTCCCTCTAACCTTGCTTCAACTTTCCGGCAGCTACCAACTGGACTTGGTCACTCCGGGGATTTCACCGAGCAGCGCCAGTTGCCGGAAACAGAGCCGGCACATTTGGAACTTGCGCAGATAACCGCGGGGCCGGCCGCACCGGCGGCAACGATTCCTGCGGCGGATCTTGAATTTCGGTTTCTTCAACAACTTCGCCATCATGGAAGCACGCGCCACAGGTTATCCCTCCACCTTTTTCTCAGCCGGTTGGTCCTTCTTTTCGGCCGGCGGTTTGCCCGGCTGGGCGCCCGCCGCCCGCCGCTGAGCTTCCTGCCGGAACGGCATCCCCAAGCGGCGCAGCAACGCCAACCCTTCAGCATCCGTTCGGGCATCGGTTATAATCGAGATATTCATGCCCTTAATTTTATCCACCTTGGCATAATCCACTTCCGGAAACACGAGCTGGTCGCGCAGCCCCAGGGTGTAGTTTCCACGGCCATCAAAAGCCTGGGGCGACAAGCCCCGAAAATCGCGCACGCGCGGAAGAACCACGCTGGTCAAACGGTCGAAAAACTCGTACATCCGGTCGCCCCGCAAAGTGACGGTGGCTCCAATCGGCATATTCTTGCGCAGCTTGAAATTGGCAATCGACTTCTTCGCCCGCGTGATCACCGGCTTCTGCCCGGTAATTTGTCCAAGCTCCGCCGTCGCCGAATCCAGGATCTTGGCATTCTGGATAGCCTCGCCCAGGCCCATGTTCACCACAACCTTGCGCAGTCGCGGCACGGCCATCGCGTTCCGGTAACTGAATTCCTTCACCAGGGCCGGAACAACCTCTTTTTGATATCGTTCTTTCAATCGCGGCGCCATATTCGCGTTGCCTTCCTTTTCTACTCGATTAATCCAGAGCCTTCCCACATTTGGCGCAGGCCCGGACAGTCTTGCCTTTGCCCTTGGAGCCGCCCGCCATTCGTTGATGCCTGATCCGCGTGGGCCCGCAATCACTGCAAATCAGCGCGACGTTTGAAACGTGGATGGGCCCCGCCTCCTCCAGAATTCCGCCCCTTATCTGTTTGGCGGGATTCGGACGCACATGCTTCTTGATTTTATTGATGTTTTCCACGATCAGCCGGTGTTTTTCCGGGCGTACTTCCAGCACCCGGCCAGTCTGGCCTTTATCCCGCCCGGCAATCACCCGGACTTGATCGTTCTTGCGGATTTCCATTCTCATACTCATCACAGAACCTCTGGCGCCAGTGAAACGATCTTCAAGAATTTCTTTTCACGCAATTCGCGCGCCACCGGCCCGAAAACGCGCGTGCCCACCGGCTCATTGGCATCGTTGATCAGCACCGCCGCGTTCTCATCAAACCGGATGTAGCTGCCGTCCCGCCTTCGCTGTTCTTTCCTCATGCGCACGATTACGCATTTGACCACCGTCCCTTTTTTGACGGCGCTATCGGGCGCTGCCTCTTTCACCGAGGCGGTGACCACATCGCCAAGGCCCGCCTGCAATCCCACATCACCGCCCAGGGGCAGGATGCAGGCCAGCCTCCGCGCTCCGGAATTATCCGCCACTTGCAGAATGGTCCGCATTCCGATCATGCGACACTCTCCGGCAAGGGCGACACCTGTGCGGCTTTCGCAACCACCTGGACCACGCGCCAGTGTTTACGTTTTGAAAGCGGGCGGGTCTCACTGATGCGAACCGTATCGCCCACACGACATTCATTTTTTTCGTCGTGCGCGAGAAACTTGATGGAGCGCCGCACCACGCGTTTGTAAAGCGGGTGCGTGGTCTGGCGGTCCACGGTGACCACCACGCTTTTCTGCATTTTATTGCTGGTAACGATCCCGACTTTTTCCTGCCTTCTGGTCTCCATATATGATTGTTCTTTGTCGCTCAAAATTCCCCCGCTCAGGATTTCTTACCGGGCGCCGGAGTCCCTTCGGTCTGCCTCAAAAGCGTTTTGACTCGCGCGATATCTTTGCGCAAAACGCGCACCTTTTCCAAAATATCAGTCTGACCGCTCGCCATCTGGAATCTCAGGCGAAAGAGCTGGTCGGAGAACTCGCGTTCTTTCAATCGAAGCTCGTCCCCGCTCCATTCCCTCATTTTCTCCACTTTCATAATCAATCGACTCCCCAAAAACTTTTTACGACCAAACCGACCGTGCCACAAACATCGTGGGCAGCGGCAATTTGTGGCTCGCCAGGCGCATTGCCGCCTTGGCATCCGCTTCCGTCACGCCTTCCATCTCGAACAGCACCCTGCCCGGCTTCACCACCGCCACCCAGAATTCCGGAGCGCCTTTACCTTTGCCCATTCTGGTTTCGGCGGGCTTTTTGGTCACCGGCTTGTCGGGAAAAATCCGGATCCAAAGTTTTCCGCCCCGCTTGATGAAACGCATGATGGCTACGCGGCTGGCCTCTATCTGCCGATCGGTAATCCAGCCCGCTTCCAGCACTTTCAAGCCGTAATCGCCAAATGACAGGTCTGACCCGCGCCATGCTTTTCCACGGCGCCGCCCGCGCTGCTGTTTCCGATACTTCACTTTGCTCGGCATTAACATAAAGTTAAGTTCTCAGTCATCAGGTTTCAGTCGTCAGTTAAAAGCAGCCAGCCCCCAGTCAGTCCTGTCGTCTATTCGGTCTTGACTGAGAACTGATTACTGAGAACTGACCACTATTTTTCAAGCCGCGGGAACAGCCGCCGGCTCTTCCACTTTCTCAACCCGGCGTTTCTGCTCCAGGATTTCGCCGTTATAAATCCAGCATTTCACGCCAATCACGCCGTAAGTGGTCATGGCCTCTGCCGTGCCGTAATCGATATCCGCGCGCAGCGTGTGCAGAGGAAGCCGCCCCTGGAGGTACCATTCCGTTCGCGCGATTTCCGCACCATTCAGCCGCCCACCGCACCGAATCTTGATCCCTTTACAACCAAAGCGCAGCGCGGAATCGACCGCCTTGCGCATCGCTCTGCGGAAGGCCACGCGTTTTTCAAGTTGCAGGCATACAGCCTCGGCTACCAATGTGGCATTCAGTTCCGGGCGGTGCACTTCCTGGATATTGATGGGCAGCACTTCGCGTCCGGTCCGCTTCTGGATATCCAGCCGAAGCTTGTCGATCTCCGCGCCTTTGCGCCCTATAATAATGCCAGGCCGCGCCGTGAAAATCGTGATCTTCAGTTTGTTCCCGGGCCGTTCCACCTCAACTGACGCCACCCCCGCGCTGCGAAGCTGCTCTTTGAGCTGCTTCTTGAGTTTCAAATCTTCATGCAGCATCTCGGCGTAGTCTTTCTTGGCGAACCACCGAGACTTCCACGTCTTGGTGTATCCGAGACGAAATCCAAAAGGATGAACTTTCTGACCCACCGCGCTCCTCCTTCATACCCGAAGAGAACTGTTTCAGCTAGCTTCGGGCTGCTCAACAACCACCGTAATGTGACTGGTCCGGCGCTGGTAACGGTACGCGCGTCCCATGGGGGCCGGGCGAATCCGCTTTTGGCGCGGCCCTTCATTCACGTAAGCCCGGGACACCACCAACTGTTCCACGTCCACGGCATCCGATTTCTGTTCCGCATTCGCAATCGCCGATCGCAAAACTTTTTCGATTTCGTGCGTGATACCCTTCTTGGTAAAGCGCAAAAGGCTGATTGCTTCGCCGGCATTTTTGCCGCGAATCAAATCCACCACCAGACGCGCTTTCTGAGGCGAAACCCGAACGAACTTGACTGTCGCAGTCGCTTCCATTAGTAAACTCCGCAATTCTTCAATCTGAAATCGTCAATCTAAACTGCTACGCGCCTCCGCCAGCCGGCGCTGCAGGTTTGGGAGCGCCACCCCCTGCTCCGCCGCCTGCTGCTCCACCGCCCGCGCCTCCCGAAGCACCACCACCGCCGGCCGCCCCCGGACCCGCGACGGCTGCTGCCGCCCGCTCGGCCGCAATCCTCACGCTGTGCCCTTTGAACGTTCGCGTCGGGGAAAACTCACCCAGCTTATGGCCCACCATGTTTTCCGTGACGTACACGGGAATAAACTTCTTGCCATTATGAACGGCAATCGTGTGACCCACCATTTCCGGGAGAATCGTGGAACGCCGCGACCAAGTCTTCACCACCTTCTTTTCGAAACGTCGATTCAAGAGCTCGACTTTCTTCAGCAGATGGCCGTCCACGAACGGGCCTTTTTTAAGCGACCTTGCCAATTGATCCTCCCCTTTACTTCTTCTCGCGCCGTTTCACAATCCACTTTCCAGTTTGCTTGTTGCGGCGCGTCTTGTAGCCTCGCGTCGGCTGGCCCCACGGCGTTACCGGATGCCGCCCGCCCGAAGTTTTGCCTTCGCCGCCACCGTGCGGATGGTCCACCGGATTCATCACCACACCGCGGTTGGTGGGCCGGATGCCCATCCAGCGCTTGCGGCCCGCTTTGCCAATGGTAATATTCTCGTGGTCGAGATTCCCCACCTGCCCGATAGACGCCATGCAATCCACATGCACCTTGCGAACTTCGCCGGAAGGCAGCCGCACTTGGGCGTACTCGCCCTCTTTGGCCAGCAACTGGGCGGCGCCACCGGCGCTGCGCACCATCTGACCGCCTTTGCCCACCTTCATTTCGATATTATGAATCATCGTGCCGGTGGGGATATTCTTTAACGGCAGCGCATTGCCCACCACGATGTCCGCATCCGGCCCGGCCACAATCTTGTCGCCTACTTTCAAACCCAGCGGGTACAGGATGTAGCGCTTCTCGCCGTCCGCGTAATTGACCAGCGCGATAAAGGCGGAGCGATTGGGATCATATTCCACCGTCGCCACCAGCGCCGGAATTCCAATCTTGTCGCGCTTGAAATCAATAATCCGGTAGTGGCGCTTGTGGCCGCCACCGCGATGCCAGATGGTGATTTGGCCCAGATTATTGCGGCCGGAAATTCTGTCCTTCTTTTCCAGCAGCGGTTTATGGGGCTTTGACGTGGTGATTTCATCAAACGTCAGCCCCGTCTGGTACCGCCGCGTTTCCGTATAAGGCCGGTAAGATTTGATTCCCATAGCAGTTCTCTTCCAGGATTAAATATGGCCCGCCCAAAGCAGGCGCTTCGGCCTGCCGCTTAATTCTCCAGGCCGTATTCCGGCATTTTCTCGCCCGCCCTCAGTTTGACGTAGGCTTTCTTCCAATCCGAACGAAAGCCGACCGTCCGCCCGCGCCTGCGCATCTTGCCGTGGTACAGCGCCGTGTGGACGGAAACCACTTTGACCTTGAATACCTGTTGCACCGCCGCCTTGATCTCGCTTTTCGTCGCGTGATGGTCCACGCGAAAACAGAGCGTTTGCGCGCGTTCTTTCACGTCCAAACCCTTTTCCGTAATAATCGGCTTCTGCAGAATCTGATAAGGACTCTTGATCATCGCAGTCGCTCCGCAATCCGCACCAGCGCGCCTTCAGTAATCAACAAACTATCGTGGCTGAGCACGTGGTAGGGATGTAGGGTGTGATGCCGCATCAAATCGCAGCCGTGAATATTTCGCGAAGAAAGTTCCAGGTTGCGGTTGACCACGTCCTCCACCAATAGAATCTTGTTTCCCATTTCCAGTTTCTTAAGCACTCCGGCAAATGATTTCGTATTCGCCTTCGCCAATTTAAATTCATCCACCACGGTCAATTTGTTTTCCTGGAACTTGGCCGCCAAAGCGGATCGCAAAGCGCCCAGCAGCATCTTTTCGTTGATCTTGGTTGAGTAGTCGCGCGGCTTGGGTCCATGAGCGATGGAGCCATGACGCCACAATGAACTTCGGGTGCTGCCCGCGCGGGCGCGCCCCGTGCCCTTCTGACGCCAGGGCTTCTTGCCTCCGCCCGAGACTTCCCCGCGGCTTTTCGTCGAGTGCGTGCCCCGCCGCAAACCGGCCAGATACGATTTCGTCGCTTCCCAAAGCAAACTCTGGTTGGGCTTCGAGGCAAATATCGCGTCGGCAAGCTCGAGCTGCTTCACCGTCGCGCCTTCCAGATTTTTTACGTCAAGCATCGCCATTTTCTTTTCCTGTCTGCTTCCTCTCGCTACTTCTTGGCTGCGGCCGCTTCGGGCTTCAACCCCTTGGCTTTAAGGTGAGGCGCTTTCGCCTTGCGAACCAATATGTATGCGCCCTTCGGACCCGGCACCGCACCCTCAACAATCAGCGTATTGTCCTCAGACATCACCTGCACAACTTTCAAGTTGCGCACCGTCACCTGATCCACTCCCATGTGGCCGGCGGCGCGCATTCCCGGCAGCACGCGCGAAGGAAAAGCCGAAGCGCCGATGGAGCCCGGAGCGCGATGGAACATCGATCCGTGCGCTCCGCCGCCGCCGCCAAAATGATGGCGCTTGTGAACACCCGCAAACCCTTTGCCCTTGGAAATGCCTGTCACATCCACCCGCTCGTCCACCACAAACTGATCCACCAGAACTTTATCGCCAACCTTTACTTCGTCGGCCGCGCCCTTCAACCTGACCTCGCGGAGGAATCGCGCCGGGTTGGCCTGCGCCTTCTTGAAATGCCCCGCAATCGCCTGGGTCACGCGCCGTGGTCCGGGAAGTTCCACAAGACAGATTTGCGCTGCTTCGTAGCCGTCTTTCGCCGCGGTCTTTCGCTGGATCACCACGCAGGGTCCGGCTTTCAGAACAGTGGCCGGCACCACATCGCCATTCTCCCGAAAGATCTGGGTCATGCCGAGTTTCTTGCCAAGAATCGCGTTTACCATGATGAGCACTTTCCCGTCGTCATTTACTTCGTGTGTTCTTTTCCAAACGCCTTGATCTCAATATCGACCCCCGAGGGCAAATCGAGCTTGGTCAGGGCGTCAATCGTTTGCGTGGTCGGTTCCAGAATATCCACCAGGCGCTTGTGGGTGCGGATTTCAAACTGTTCCCGCGACTTCTTGTCGCTGTGCGGCGAACGCAGAACGCAGTATTTATTCTTGATCGTCGGCAAGGGGATCGGCCCCGCCACTTGCGCGCCGGTCCGCTTGGCGGTTGAAACTATTTCCGCGGCTGACTGGTCAAGGATCCTGTGGTCGTATGCCTTCAGCCGGATTCTTATTTTCTGATGCAACATTATTTCATAACCTCGGTGACGGTTCCGGCGCCCACGGTATGGCCGCCCTCGCGGATGGCGAACCGCAACCCCTTTTCCATGGCGATAGGCGTGATCAACTCAATGTCCAGCGCCACGTTATCCCCCGGCATCACCATTTCCGTGCCCGCCGGCAATTCCGCCACCCCCGTCACGTCCGTGGTGCGGAAGTAGAACTGCGGCCGGTAGCCC
>DASYXZ010000119.1:0-9445 GCA_035934315.1 Terriglobia bacterium
GCGAATGCGGTTGTGGCCAGTCCGAGAAACATTATGATGACCATGATTTTTTTCATTTCAGCCCTCCGTGTTCTCTCATTTTTTGCGGGAAGATGAGGACACGTAATTTTTGTAGCAATCTGACGGCCAATCCTGGCGCAGCGCAAGTGCTTTGCAATCAATGTCTAATAGGTTGATTGCTGGCTTGGATACACCGGTTTGGTGGCTGATTTTGGCCAGCGGGTAGCCACACTCAGCGCCTTCCTGAGTGTGGGTATTCATTCAGCCACAGTGCTTTCCTGCGTGGGCTTGTAAGAGATGAATACATCGCGGGTGGCGCATACATCGATTTTGATGTATGCGGCTCTTCATCGGTTGGACAACGCATCGCAGCAAGATATTTCCGGCGCAAAGAGGCATCAGGCTTGATGACTTTTCCGCGCCGCGCCATCGCAATCAAACTCAAATTGCAGTAATATCCCTTTGATGACTTACGACGCGGCGGGGAATCTCTTGAGCAATGGGACAGGCACCGGCTCATCCAGCTACACGTGGGACGCGGAAGGGCGGCTGGCCTCGGTGGACGGCGGCGCGACGTCGACGTACATCTATAACGCGCTGGGACAGCAAGCGGAAATCCAATTGACCGGCCCGGCGCGAAACTTCGAGCGGCTTTATGACCCGGCGGGGCAGGAGTTGAGCGAATTCAACGCCACGTCGCCCTACTACATGTGGACCTGGCAAAACGTCCGGGTGGGCGGCAAGCTTGTGGCCCACTACTGGTGGGCGGGCGCGGGGTCGTTCGCCAATTTCGTGCACCTGAATTACCTGGGTTCGACGAGCATGGTCACGGATTACAGCGGCGCGACGGTGATGGATGAGGTTCGGTATCCGTGGGGCCAGGAGTGGCTGCACTCCGGATCGCGTTACGACGAGCACTTTGCCGGCATGAGCTGGCATGACTACTCAGCCGACCTCGACCCAACGCCCAACCGCATGTACTCTTCGACCTACGGCCGCTGGCTTACGCCTGACCCGCTCGGCGGCGATGTCACGAACCCGCAGTCGTTGAACCGCTATGCGTATGTGCTCAATAACCCGACGAGTTTCATTGATCCGAGCGGAATGGGGCCGTGCGATAGGAATCCCGATGCTGGCATGTGCAACCACGATCCACGTACCAACGACGCGGCCAGCAGCAACCTTGCCTGCATTGAGGCGTTCGGTGCGGGATGTATTGGCGCTCCAGGCCTATTCGGCGTCGATGAGTTTGATTTGGCGGCGGCCGGACTGATTGCCCTCGGACCGGCGTCGGCGGCCCTGCCAGGCTGCGGAGCGCAATTCGTGACCTGCGTGCCGTACAGCGGGGGAGTGCTGGGGTTTGACAGTTCGGGGATACACGAGTTTGGAGCTAACAGCCTTGATTGCGCCACGGGAGAGGGCTGTGAAGCAGCAGGGATAGAGTTTTTGACATTCCCATCGGCAGAGGCTGGCGGCGGGTCAATCGGCGGAGCGGGTGGCGGCACAGGAGGGTGCACAAACAGGATTCTTGGCGCCGTCAACAATCAGTTTGGCGATAGCTTCACCCCTGCGGATGTTGGGACCGGTCAATTCGCCCCCTTCTCATATCCGCAGGTCCCTGGCGGCACGGTGAACATCGACATTTTTGTTCGCCCGCAGGATCAACCCGACGGTGTTTCACCCGGGCGCTATCCACTTAATTGGTGGACCTACATCATCGGGTACGGTCCGACACTTCATATTCCAGGAGGCCCCGGCGGGCTAGACAGCCCCTCCACCTTGATTTTTTCAAGCAGCGAGTTTACAGCGCACATTGACTCCGCCTTCCCCTACAATCCAATTGGCCTGCTTTTCCATTTCTCGAAGGACGTGGTGGGCATCGGAGGCCACAGTCCATGCCCGTAACAGCAAGCCAGATTCGCTTACGATCATTCGTTGTTCGGTTGTTTTTCAGGAGTTCAGCGGGTCTATTCGTGGTCCTGCTTTTGGGTGCATCCGGGATGGCTCTTCGCGCACAAACGGTTAGGATCAAGCTTGTGAATGGGCGGAATGGACGCGCCATGGCGCGTAGTTGCCTAAATCTTTGGATCGGTGACAGCTCCAGGCGTAAGTCTGGTCGATTGTTGGAAACTCAAACGGACAACAACGGCGTCATCACGGTTCGCCTCACCAAAGAGGACATGGAGATCAACACTCAGACCCAAAGGTTGGCGTGCGGCCTTTCGGGAGTAATCAATCCTGTTGTGAAATACGGTGACACGATTAGCATCCGTCCTGGTTTCGTGCTGTGTCAGCCTCGCACGCCGGATTATTCCTGGCTGGCGATGGTGGACTTCTCGACGAAAAAGGTTATCCAGTCCGGCAGCATCACAGCAAATACGTGTGGCAAGGCCACAGCGTCGCCGAAACCTGGGGAGTTGATCATCTTCGTTAGGCCGCTAAGTTGGTGGGAAAAACTGAAACAGTAGGTTATTCGTCCGTCTTATCCCTACAATCCAATCGGTCTAGTGATCCATGAATTGAAAGACGTGAAGGGCATCGGAGGGTTTCCTACATGCCCGTGACGGTCGGCGAGACTCGCATGGAATTTCAAGCGGCTAATCTAAGAGCTCTGATAGTCGTCTTCGTGTTCCTAGTTTTTGGTGCAACTGGGAAGACTCTTGGCGCACAAGCCGTCAAAATCAAGCTTGTGAATGGCAAGAGTGGACGACCCATAGCCAACACGTGTGTGAATACGTGGGTAGGTACTGCGCGAAAGGATGCGATGGCGATTCCGACGGACAAGGACGGAGTCGCTTGGCTTTATCTTACTGACAAAGATGCACAAGTGAATATTCGGAGTCAGTCGAAGAGTTGCGGGGACTTTGGGTAGTCCATCCTGTCGTGAAGTACGCAGACACCATCCGGATCGTTGCTGGTTACGTGGTATGTCAGCGGCGCGCGCCCGATTACTCGTGGCTGGCCATGATGGAATTTTCGACGAAACAAATAGCTCAGCAGGGCATCGTTACAGCGAATAACTGCGGTAGGGCCACAGCATCGCCGGAACCTGGGGAGCTGATCATCTTTGTTAGGCCGTTAAGTTGGTGGGAAAAACTGAAACAGTAGGTTTTTCGTTCGCTCTCATGCAGCCGCAAATAACGGATCCCGCTGGAAGGTGCAACGGTACCCGCAGCGGGAAAACCGGGGGGAAACCGGACCTTTACCGCGCCTATCGATTCAGCCTATGCGTACAATCCTATTGGGCTTGCGCTTCACCTGGCAATCGACGTTTTAGGCCACAATAGCCGTAATCCTTGTCCGTAGCGGGTGCTCGCTTGGAAAAAACTGTAGGCACATCTCCGACCTTACGCCGTTGCCAGTGGGCTTTTCTCGCCACCGTGCTGGCGGGCTCGTGCGGAACCATGCTGCGTGCCCAAGACATTCGCATTCGCGTCCTCGACGGTCGCAATGGACATCCCCTTCGTGACTGTGTGAGCATACAGACGAGCCCTCAGCAGCGTGCCCCGTTGTTAGTGCTCAGGACCAGCAAAGAGGGCGTAGCATTGCTTCGTGTGGGCGACGAACTGGCTGGAACGGCCGAGGGGAGAGATTCGCTGGCTTGCAAAGGTGTCCCGACGCTCGGTAAGGTGGGAAGTGTTGACAAAATCGGGATCTGGCCTGACTGGGATGTGGACTGCCGACCGCTTGCCGAGGGCAGTCGCTTGCCGCCGCGAGTTCAGTTCTACAGAGTGGATGAGATACTCAAGTTCGGTGTCGTGAGTGGGAATACCTGCGGAGGGTTCGAAGTGTCAAGAAAGCCTGGAGAACTGGTCCTCTTTGTCCGCCCTCCCCATTGGTGGGAAGCCATCAAACGTTAACCCATGTGGCGCGGAAACCTTGCTGATAAGACAAAGGATGGTCGATGAGAAAGGGATAGGTGCAAACATGAATGGATTTGTGAGGGGACTTTGTGTCTTGGCGTGGTTGGTTGGCATAGGAGCGATAGCAGTGGCACAGGACTCTCACATTGTTGTTCGGGCCGTCGATGGGCGAAACGGAAAGCCGTTTGTCAATCAGCGCCTACTTCTGTTCGCAGGTGAATCGCCTGAATCCGTAAGGCAACACAAAAAGCAATTTGAAATTGTAACCGACAAAGAGGGTTTGGCTGATCTCACAATCGCGCCGAGCGATATCCACTGGATACAGGTTTGGGTAGATTGGCACGTTCTCTGCCAAAGGGAACCGAACAGCAATAGCTTTAGCGTTGCCGAAATTTTATCGACAGGGCTGAACACTCCAAATACGTGCGGCTCCTCCGCTCAAAAACTGACCCCGGGTCACATCGTAGTTTTTGCACGTTCGGCGCACTTTTGGGAGAAGATGCGGCAATAGCGGGTTCTATAAAAGGGGATGTCAAGAAAAAAGCAGGTAGATTCTCTCTTGATTGCCAAGCGAAAAAATCATTTAAGGGCATAGGACCTCCTGTGGCTCGGGCAGCGGAGCGAGTGCCATGACGTCCAGGGAAGCATAGAATTTGCGGCCGGCAAAGAACTGGAATAGCCGCAACTTCAAAGGGCGGAAGTTGCGCTACGTTTTAATAGCGTAGCGCAAGATTCGCCCTGCAATCTTGCGGTTCTTCCACATCTTTTCCCCAGAGATCTTGCGCTTGTTTTTGCGAAGTTCTTCCTTGGATGCACAATGGATCGCATCGTGATCCCGCAGGAACGGGATCGGCGCATCGGAGTGGCACGGCCATCCTGGGCGTGACCACGGGCAGGATGCCCGTGGTACGACACATCATGCTGCTCGACTATTCCGCGCCATATATTCGCAATCAATCTCAAATTCCGGTAAAATCCCTTTGATGACCTACGACGCGGCGGGGAACATGACCAGCAATGGGACAGGCACCGGCTCATCCAGCTACACTTGGGGCGACCAGCCGTTTCCTCCGGTGGCGGGGAGGATTTACGGGAAGTATGACATGTACTTTACGGTCTTCTCCCACACCAACGCCTTGGGTTCGGAGGGAACCACCACTCTGTCGGACGGGTCATGGGCGAGCAGCGAGATATTTGACCCGTGGGGCCAGCGGGTAGCCACACTCAGCGCCTTCCTGAGTTTGGGCATTCATTCAGCCACAGTGCTTTCCTGCGTGGGCTTGTAAGGGATGAATACATCGCACTCGATATCATCACAAAAGGTCTTGTTGATCGACAAACCCACGGTCAATTAAAATGCGAATTGACCGTGGCTACCCGGTGCCCTGGACGGCACGACACCCAATCCAGTGCCCGAACCGCAGGAGGTCCTATGCTCTTAAATGAATTTTTTCGTTTACAATCAAGAGAGAATCTACCAGGGCGTGTTGTACGGCGTCGTCGCATTGTCCCCACGCGCGTGGGGGTGAACCGATTATGCATCTTGCTGACATAATTAATAAACCGTCTGGCCGGTGTATTAATGTAGATAAACATAGTTAATTACTAGTCTAACTAGACTGTTAATTAAGACAATCAAGGCATTGCTCGAATTATGTTAAATAATGCACTAAAGTAAATAAATGAAGGTTAGATTTTAAACGTATGAAAATAAGTTGGTTAATTAACTTGTCTTTGCCACTTTAACGACATAAAATCAATTTCTGCCCCTTTTTGCCCCACGCTTTATGTCTGTCAATGCTATTCCGATTAAGCGATTTAGAGCTACATCTCTATTCAGTTTTAGTCACACCCTGGGCGATCCAAAACTTGCCTGGGTCTCGTCCGGCGCGAAGGGCAAGGTCATGAACCAGGAGCTGGATGTAGAGGACGTCCACGAGAGTCCCCAAACCCCAGCGCAAAGGTTCGGTCTGAATGACCCGCATATCGGAGGCAACGTCGAAAGACTGGTCGGTAAGCAATAGTACATGGCCAGCATGGGCGTGAATGTCCCTGGCGAGCCCGAGCAGAAGTTTGGCGGTCTTTGCGGCCCGCGGCTGGGGTCCTTGCCGGGCAAAGATAATGTAACGGTGGGCGGGGTTAATAATCTCAATGGGGCCGTGGCGGAATTGTGCGGCGCTAATGGGTTCGGCGGCGAGTCGCGCAACCTCTTTGAACATCAGCGCTCCCTGGTGAACCGAAGCCATGTCCGCGCCGCGCGACATCAGTGCGACATAGGGAGGGTCGTTGAAGAACTCGAGCGTGGCCAATGTTTGCGCGCGGCCATCATCAAGGATTCGTTCCTGCGCTTCAATGGCGCGCATGATTGTTTCAGTCAGCGATCGCTGAGTCTGGCGCGCGATGGCAAAGGCCAGATACATCAGCACCGCCACGGAGCACATGTAAGTCTTGGTGCTCACTGTTGACTGGCTGCCCGCCAGAATGGGCAGAGGGAGCGTGGCCCGCCGCGCCAGCGTGCTGGCCTCGAAGTTGGTCACTCCCACCACACGCATTTTCTTGGGGAGGTGATCGAGCAACCGGATGATCTCCACCGTCTCGCCTGACTGCGAAACGGCCACCAACAGCGTGTCCGGATGCAGTGTCTTCATGTGATGGTGCAGAAGTTCCGCGGTCTCCCACAAGAGAGCTCGAATGCCGAGCGAAGTGAGATACGTCTGTGCGGGGTAGGCCGCGAAAAGCGAAGCTCCCATACCCGTAAAGACCACCGTGGGAGGCCAGCGGGCCACAAGTTTTCTGAGAGCCGTGGCTTGAATGGCACCCGGGCTGGTATAGAACTTGCGCACGCCGGCCAGAGCGGCCGGTTGCTGAAACATTTCCTCCATCATCGAAGTCATGCCAGATGTCCTTGCTGGAGATCTTCACCCGATGCCGACGTTCGCATAGAGTCAACGAACTTTGGCCACGCCCGGAGTCAATTCATTTTTGCGGCGCGCCCATTTCAGCCACACAGGATTCTTCCACCAGAATGGCGTGGACTTCGCGGGGACCGTGGACGCCGCGAATAAGAATCTGTTCAATGTCGGCAGTGCGGCTGGGCCCGGTGATAAATACGGTGGACCGTCCCGCTGTGGCGGCGCCAGGGCCCGTTGAAACTGGAAGTCGTTCCAGAATTTCGTCAAGTGAACCAAGTATTTGCTGGCGGCGATAGAGAGCCACATGGATGGGCGGCGAGAGAGACGCAAGCTGGCTCCCTTCGGTTTCGCTGCTCAACACCAGGCTCCCCGTTTCAGCGAGGACGAAATCAACACCGCTGATTCCAATTCCTGCCAGGAAACATTGGTCGCGGAACACCTTCTCCGAATCCGTCCCACTCGCGCCGGCCAAACTTTCCGGCCACATCGCGACGGTCTTCACGCGGCCACGCAATTTCTCCGCCAGCCTGATATCAGCAAGCAGGCGATTACGAGTGAGGACAACGCCAGTGGCCTGCGATTTTTCGATTATCGTCCAGAGGACTCCATCCAATTCCAAAGCTGTCGATGCGCGGTGAGCCGAGCCTGAAACTTTTCCCAACTCCGTTTCAAACCGGGCCACGCGATCTTCAGGTGCGATGGGCGTCAAGACCGCTTCGAGTTTGGGTAACCGGGGGCCGAAGTCGTTTGACGTCGCACCGGCTGGCGTGTCACGCCGCAGCGCTTTCCGAATTCGGTCCAGCATTTCCACTCTTTCAGACACTCGCTATTCCCTCCTAAATTTTGGCGCCCAAACCGGCGGCCAATGGCTGAATTCTACCACGCCTTTCAAATCTTACTTGCAAAAGCAACAAAACAAAGCAGGTATAATTTTTAAAAGGATTTTAAAATTTATGCAACCTTCACCTCGTCTAAACCATCCGATGTGACGTACATAACTTTGGGGAAAGTCGATGATCAAGAGCTCCCCGGAACAGCATAAGGATGGTAAGCATGGCAACGGCAACCAAAAGTCGAATGGGCAGTTTTAAGGCAATCTTACTTAAGAAGCGCAATGAGCTACTCGCTTTGGTTCAAAGGGCGCCTGGCGTCCTTGCCACCAACATCCGTACTCCGGATGTTGACGAATTTGCGGTGAAATCTGCAATGCAGGATGTTACGGCGGTGACGCTTGATCTTCGATCTCAAATGTTGAAGGACATCGAAAGGTCGTTGAAGCAACTTGCCGAAGGCACCTATGGTGTTTGCGAAGGGTGCGGCGAAGAGATTTCCTCCAATCGTCTGCAAGCACTCCCCTGGGCCCGTTATTGCCTCACATGCCAGGAATTGCGATCTCGGAACTAGGCGGCACACACTAATCTGAAGGGTATGATTCAGTGCGACGAAGGGATCCTCCGTCTGGTTCCAGAGATCTTTGAGGAGCTCTTTTAATCTTCAAAGGACATCCTCTTTAGAGCTTTTGCTTTTGGGCTTGGTGCGGTCCTCTCAATTCGGTCTGGCTCACCGCCCAAGAATCGCCCTCAGACATTCAAAAAAAACCTTGCATGATAAGTGGAATGTTCGTTGTAGAATATTCCTTCACCGAGGTTCGTGTCGCCGTCGCGGTCTTGCCCGTGGTTGGGCAAGGAATCGCCAGCCCTGCGGCAGGGTGATCAGCGAACCCGGCGTCCAGCGTGTCCAAAGGAGAATCCACCTATGGCCTATATCATCGCGGAGCCTTGCATCGGCACCAAAGATACAGCGTGCGTCGATGTGTGTCCCGTGGACTGCATCCATCCTCGAAAAGATGAGGCGAATTTCGCCGACGTGCCTCAACTCTACATTGATCCCGTGGAATGTATCGACTGTGGCGCTTGCGTTCCTGTTTGCCCGGTGTCAGCCATTTTCCCCCTGGACGATCTGCCGGAGAAGTGGAGCAGCTTCACCCCTGTCAACGCGGATTATTATAAAAAGTAGGGGTGGACCGTAAATGGCACGGAGGAGCCAAGGGGCGCGACGAAGCTTTTACTGCAGAAGGCGGTCATTTTCCGCCGGCGGGGAAGCGGTGACGTCGGGCGCCACATGGCTCTGCCGCAAATTGCCATCCACTGGACAATGCGCCATGGAATGGCTAGACTTTGGTCATTCATTAAATTTAATTGGATTGGGGGTGCGCGATGGCCCACTGTCCGGAATGTGATGCAGAGATCGACGTTGGCGACGAAATTGAGGAAGGTCAGACCCTGGATTGTCCCGAGTGCGAAGCAACGCTCGAGGTTGTAACGGCGAATCCCCTGGAGCTGAATGTGGTGACAGCGAAGGATGAGGAAGAGGATGCCTATTAACATGCGGAAGAGCGCAACGCGTTGCCTGGCCGCCTCACTCGCCGTTTGTGTGTTGGCGTCTTTCCCGGCATCCGCCTTCGCCAAAAAAAAGAAGGAAATTTTAAGAACGGTGACGGGCGTGGTTCTGGATGACGCCAACAATCCGATTGTCGGCGCCTCGGTGGAATTGACGGATGTGCAGACCGCGAAGAAAGTTGCCATCTACAGCGAGGATGGCGGGCGGTATCAGTTTGCCGGCCTCAACCCCGCCCACGATTACCAGCTCGTGGCTCTCAATAAGAATATT
>DASYXZ010000138.1:0-10114 GCA_035934315.1 Terriglobia bacterium
CTGTCAACTGCTATTATTGGCAAGCAACGACGCCAAGCTGGCGCGGAAGGCAAACTTAACCTGGCAAAATAAACCTTGACTTGCGGTTCGTGGTAGAATGTTCTGGAACCTGAAAGGCGGTTGTGATACGGATCACAATTCAGTGAACCTGATGCGTGATCCGACGAATCCAATAAGGCGATACCGATGGCAGGCGAAACCAAGCGTGCTGCATTTCGGATTGCGATGCTGACAGTGGCCATGGCTGGCATACTGTCCTCCCTGACGCTTCGCGTTCCCGCGAATGAGAAGGGCGCCCCGCCAACTGCTCCCGACAAAACCACCCAAATCATTGTCCGCAAGCCTCCCATTCACACCGCTCCCATTCAGGTGGATGTGAATATGGTGATTGTGAATGTGACTGTCACGGACCCTTATGACCGCATCGTGACCGGCCTCGACCAGGACAATTTCCAGGTCTTTGACGACAAGGTGGAGCAAAAGATCGCGGCGTTTTCCACGGAGGATGCGCCCATATCCGTGGGACTGATTTTCGACTCCAGCGGTTCGATGTCAGACAAAATTCAGAAGTCCAAAGAGGCAGCCCTTCAGTTCTTTAAGACATCCAACCCCCAGGATGAGTTTATGCTCATCAATTTTAATGAGAGGCCAAACCTGCTGGGGAGTTTTACAGGGAAGTTTGAAAACATCGAAGATCGTTTATTGTTTTTGAAGTCAGGCGGCAAGACCGCATTGTTGGACGCCATTTATCTCGGCATCAACGAAATGAAGAAGGCAACCACAAACCGGAAGGCGCTGCTCCTCATCTCCGATGGCGGCGACAATCACAGCCGCTATACTGAGCGGGACATCAAACGCGCGATGAAGGAGTCAGACGTCCAGCTTTACTCGGTGGGCGTTTTTGAACCCTTGTCCTCGCGCGGCCGGACGCCGGAAGAAGCCGGAGGTCCCGGCCTGCTGGCCGAACTTTCCGAGGTTTCCGGCGGACGGATGTTCAGCGTCGAGAACGCCGATGAGTTGCCCGACATCGCGGAGAAAATTTCCATTGAGCTGCGCAACCAGTACGTTATCGGTTACAAGCCTTCCAACCTCGTTCGTGACGGCCGTTGGCGGCGCATCAAGGTGAAGCTGAATCCGCCCCGAGGCCTGCCTCCCCTGCAGGTTTACGCCCGAACGGGATATTATGCGCCAACCCAATAAAAATATTTTCACCGTCTTGCTCGAGTGGATCGTGCCCGGGGTAGTGTGTCTCAGTCTGCCCGCCCTCCTCGCCGCGCAGGCCGTCCCACTTCCACAATCAAAAGGCGGCGAATATAAAATCGGCGTGGATGTCAACCTGGTGGTCCTGCCGGTGAGCGTGGTGGACAAGAAAGGCCGCCGGGTGGAGGACCTGAAGCAGGACAACTTTCAGGTTTACGAAGATGGAGCCCCGCAAAAGCTGACGGTTTTTTCCCACGCCGATATCCCGGTGACCATGGGTATCGTGATTGATGATAGCGGCAGCATGCGCCCCAAGCGCGCAGCGGTGAACGCGGCCGCTCTGACTTTTGTCAAAACCTCGAATCCGCAGGATCAGGTTTTTGTGGTGAACTTTAACGACGTTTACTATCTCGATACGCCCGGAGATTTTGCCTCCAACATCGAAGACCTGAATGCGGCGCTTAACAAAATTGATTCGCGGGGCGGCACAGCCCTTCGCGACGCCGTCTACGCTTCCATTGACCACTTGAAGCTCGGCAATCGAGACAAGAAGGTCCTGCTGGTGATTACAGACGGCGAGGATAACGCCAGCCGTTATTCTTTTGAAGAATTGCTGGCCCGCGCGCAGAAATCGGACTCTGCGATTTACACCATTGGCCTGCTGGGCGACGACCAGGAGGGACACTTGTTCAAAATTCGCAATAGCGAGTCGCGTCGCGCCGCCAAGGTGCTTGAAACTCTCGCCAAATCGACGGGAGGCGAGGCTTATTTCCCCAAGTCGCTCGAAGAAGTGGAATCAACCTGCGTTGAGATCGCGCACAACATCCGTAACCAGTACACCCTGGCTTATTATCCCACCAATACCAGTCACGACGGAACCTTCCGCAACGTTCGGGTGGATGCCACCGCCCCTAACCGGCATGAAAAGCTGGTGGTGCACACGCGCCTCGGCTATTACGCACCTAAATCTGAACGGGCCTCCACTCCCCCTTCTTCCGGACAATAGAAAAGCCTGACTCGATGCAACCATTCCTGTGATTAAATCCATGGCGGCTTCCCCTCTCTGCCCGGCCGCGTTCGCGCAACGCGCAATTTTATTTGGTGATCTCACCCAGGAAACTTTTCCCTTTCGGCAAATGCAGTCCGAAGTTTTCCGCAATCGTGGCGCCGATATCAGCTAGGGAGGCACGCGTTCCCAGGTTGACTCCGCTTCGCACGGCGGCGCCGCTAGCCAAAATCGGAACATACTCGCGCGAGTGGTCGGTGCTCGGTCCCAGAGGATCGCAGCCATGGTCGGCAGTAATAATCAGCAGGTCGCCGGGTTTTAGCGCGCGCCGCAGAGTTGGAATGTAATCGTCCACTTCCTCAATCGCCCGTCCGTAGCCTTCAATGTCCAAACGATGTCCGTAAAGCATGTCGAAATCGACGAGATTGGTGAACACCAGGCCGCGCGTATCTTCTGTGATAGCCGACACGGTGCTTTCGAGCGCTTGCCGATTATTTTTGCCTGGCAGCGACTGAGTGATACCACGGTTAAGAAAAATATCTGGAATCTTTCCCACGCCCACCACGTCGAGGCCGAAATCTTTCAGCAAGTCCAGGAGCATGGGTCGCGGCGGCTCCACGGCATAATCGTGCCGGCGCTCGGTGCGCACGAATGCCCCGGGCGCGCCAAGAAAAGGGCGCGCAATCACCCGCCCCACGCGGTTCGGTCCGTCGAGAACTTGGCGCGCGATTTGACACATTTGATACAGTTCTTCGATTGGAATAATTTCTTCGTGCGCCGCGATTTGGAACACACTGTCACCCGACGTATAAACAATGGGCCGGCCCGTCTTCATGTGTTCTTCACCCAGTTGCTTGAGGATCTCCGTTCCTGAGGCAGGGAAATTACCCAGAGTCTTGCGTCCGATGGCAGCTTCGAACTTTTCCATAAGATCGGGCGGAAAACCGTGCGGGTAAGTCGGAAAAGGACGGTCCAAAATAATGCCCGCCATTTCCCAGTGGCCGGCGGTGGTGTCCTTCCCGGGCGAAAGAAGACTTGCCTTTCCGTAGGCGCCCTCAGGCGACGGCGAGGGCTTGAGACCCACGAGCGGCCGGATGTTCGCCAAACCCAGGCACACGAAATTGGGCGCGCGCAAACCACGCCGCTCGCAGATGTGTCCCAGCGTATCGCGCCCCACATCGCCATAGTCGGCGGCGTCAGGCATGGCGCCAATACCCATGCTGTCGCAGACAATCAGGATGGCGCGTTCGAACCGGAGGGTCATGAGTTGGATTCTCGTTGTTTCGGAGCTGATATTTCCTGTCCAGTCAAAAACCTAATGCCGCGCGCCGGCCAGCACCACATCCCTGCTGATGAAGTATCCGAGCGCCGCGCCCACAAAAACATCCGACGGGAAATGCGACTGCAATGGAATTCTGGAGAAACCGACCAGGCTTGCCAGTCCATAAGACACCCACGGCACCCAACGGTGCTTGCGATAGCGCCGGGCGAAAATTGTGGCAATGGAAAACGCCGCAATGGTGTGACCCGAGGGAAAGCTGGAATGCTTGCCGAAGACCGAGCCGCGAGCCTCAAACCAAGTGTCAGCAAAATTGCCCTGGGGGGAAATGTCGCTTGGACGCAACCGCCGGCTCACGTCTTTCATTACCGTACTAAGTACTTCGGCGTCTGCAAATGCCTCGCCCGCGAGCAACGCCGTGTGCCGAGCGTAAGTGTCTTTTCGCGCCAGCGCTGCCACATAAAACGATGCCGGAAAGATAGCCATCGCAAGTGAGGTATTACGTCCGCTGAATCCTTTATTGAAATTATCAAAGCTGTCCGTACGCCGAAAGTATGGAGTGTCGTGTGGGTCAAGCGACACCAGACCGGCGGTGGTGGCTGCAACACCCAGCGCTGGTTTCCAGTGTTTGCCGCGTACGAGGTCAGCGGGAAAAGTCCATATAGCTTTCTGGTCCTGAATAATGTTGGGGGTAATGAGCCTCCAGGAAACCGCTCGGTCCGGAGCACTCGTGCCGGTGGTTGACGCCGGCGGAGCAGACGGTTGGAGTTGAGCGCCCAGAAAAACCGCCTGACTCAAGACCCCACAAACAAGAAGAATCGTCCGTCGTAAAACTTGACTCATGACTGGGGGTATTCGAATTCGTTCCGCATCAGTAATCTTGAAGAAAAAAACGAAACGAAGCTCCGAATCCCATGCCTCATTTCATCTGAAAACTTCGAACCATATTCTCGAATGTCGGGCGCAAGCTTTGGAAGTCCCGCTCGGGTGCGATGAAAACCATGTACAAGAGTTCACCGTCGGATCGCTCCACCGCCACAAGCCAGTCGTGCTCGCGCACCGCCTGGCCGTTCGAATCTTGGAGCGGTGACTGCCCTGTCATCTCGACGCTCTTCCCCGCTTTGCCATTAACGCGAATATTCTCATCTCGTCCGATCACTTTCAAATTCGGATTACCCTGGCGGAGAGAATCAAGTAGTTGGCGGGTATCATTGTAAAGAGTATCTGTGTCCTGTGTTGCGTCGGGTTGAAAACCGCTGATGATCACACCATAAGCAACAGCATTTTGGGATACGCCGGCGCGCGGAGCGATGGTGATGGCGGAATTTGCATCGCCCAAAACTTCCCAGTTCCCGGGATAAGAAACGCGAAAAGCGCTATGATCAAAGGTTTTGAAGTTGCGGCTGGGCATCACATCCGCGCGCGTTAATGTGCCACTCGATTGCCCACCGTTGGGCTGCGGTTGCGGTTGCTGCGCGGGCTGGCCACTTGGTGGGGCGCCTGCCATTCCCAGCAGTCTGCTCTTTACCGCTTCGAACTCAGGACTGTCGGTCTTGCCTTGATTGGGCGGCCCCAGTTTCGGAATTTCCGCATTGACGGCCTGAATGCGATTCCCCGGATTCGGGTGGTCGGAAAAAAACTGGGCGGTGCGGGCAGGATATTTTTGCGCGATAATTTGGAAAAATTGCGCCATGGCGTGAGGATCATACCCGGCGTGGTAGAGCACGTACGTGCCAATTGTGTCAGCCTGGGATTCAGCGCTTCGCGAATTGTGCAGCAACACTGAATTGGCGCCAAAGCCAATCCCCATCTGGGCCAATTGCCCAAGGAGGCTTCCGCTGGAGCCGAGCATCCCGCCTAAAATCGAAAGCGGGGCCTGCGCCAACATCATTTGCGATGCCTGATGAGTCCCGTGCCGCATCACCACGTGGCCGGTTTCGTGGGCGATCACCCCGGCAAGCTCAGCTTCATTCTGCGCTGCCTCAATCGTTCCGCGGTTTACGTAAATAAACCCGCCCGGCAACGCGAAGGCGTTGATGTCCTTCGTATTGACCACTTTAAACTGCCACGGGTAATCGGCAGGCAGAGGCTCAAATTGCGTCAAGCGATGCCCAAGGTTGCTGACGTAGCCAACCACTTGGGGATCATTCAGGAGTGGAAGTTGTTTGTCCGCTTGGGCCGCTGCCTGCTGCCCCGCGGCGATGTCCTGCTGTTTGGAAAACAGGTTAAAACCTGGTTTCAAGCCAAGCTGATTGGCCGCCTGGACGGCGAGTGCAACACCAGCCGTCACACTCAAGACCACCCTCACTAATAAACTTACAACCTTCGTATTGCGCATCATGACTACCCTCCCCGACCAGCCTTTGGATTCCACAAATAATACCCTCCCGTTAATTAAAGATGCAGCCATCGCCCCCTGTGGACGCAGAATAATTCGGGGAGGGCAAAGGAAGATATAGGGCTAACTCCTGAAATTAGATGATGGAAAATCCTGAGGATTACGTTCCGACCTTGGTGACGATTGCGTCCACCGGCTCGTACATCACCACCCGTTGGGGATGAGATTTCTCAAAGTTGTCGATCAGATTTTCATGACGAAGGGTCAGGCCAATGTCGTCCCAGCCATTCAACAAACAATCGCGGCGGAAAGGATCAATTTCAAACCTTAACCTGAGGCCATGAGAATCAGTTATGGTGTGGCCTTCAAGATCAGCCGTCAATTGATATCCCTCGTTCTTTTCGCAGCGGAGAAACAGCTCGTCCACCTGAGCGTCCGGCAGGGTCACAGGAAGGATGCCGTTCTTAAAACAGTTGTTGTAAAAAATATCGGCATAGCTCGGCGCAATAATCACACGAAAGCCATAATCCAGGATGGCCCACGGCGCGTGCTCGCGGCTTGACCCGCAACCGAAGTTTGCGCGGGCCAGCAGAACGGACGCGCCCTTGTAGCGTGGATAATTAAGCACGAACTCCGGATTGGGCTTTTCACCCGAGAGATACCGCCAGTCGTAGAAAAGGGTCCGACCAAAACCTTCGCGCGTCAACGCTTTCAGGAATTGCTTGGGCACCATCTGATCGGTGTCCACGTTCACGCGATCCATTGGCATGACCAAGCCGGTATGTTTGATAAAGGGTTGCATTAATCTCTCTCCAGAGTGCCTACCGAAAGCATTGCAGAAGGTTTAAGGGTAAGAGATAAAGTCGAGCCTTTGCCTTGCTCAATGTGTCACTTTTTTATCAGGCCGAATCTTTCACTCTTTCCGTTTTACCCTTTAACCTTTAACCTTTACCTTTTAACCCTCATCCTCAACACTTTATTTTTCGACGTCCCAAGTTTGCTCCCGAATATCCACAAAATGACCTGCCACTGCGGCGGCGGCGGCCATCATGGGGCTAACCAGATGGGTTCGCCCGCCCTTGCCCTGGCGTCCTTCAAAGTTGCGATTGGATGTTGACGCACAGCGCTCGCCGCTTGCGAGAACGTCCGGATTCATCCCGATGCACATGCTGCATCCGGCGTCGCGCCACTCGAATCCTGCCTCTCGAAAAATCCTGTCCAGACCTTCTTTCTCCGCCTGCGCCTTGATCACCATCGATCCGGGAACCACCAGCGCGCTTTTGAGCGTTCGCGCAATATGCCTGCCTGCCACCACTCTTGCCGCGATGCGCAAATCCTCTATGCGCGAGTTCGTACACGACCCGATAAAAACGCGGTCCAGCGGAATTTCCGTGAAAAGCGTTCCGGGCTTGAGGTCCATATACTCGAGTGCGCGTTCGGCCGCTTCGCGATCGACTGCATCGTGAAATGTGTTCGGGTCCGGCACGCGCCCGGTCACATCTGTAACCATTCCGGGATTAGTCCCCCAAGTGACTTGGGGAGCGATTTTTGAAACGTCCAACTCCACCACGCGGTCATAGACGGCGGTGGCGTCCGACGCAAAAGATTTCCACTGCTCGACGGCCAATTGAAAATCTTTTCCGCGCGGGACATAGGGCCGCCCTTCCATATAGGCAAATGTGGTATCGTCCGGCCCCACCATCCCGGCCCGCGCCCCGGCTTCTACGCTCATGTTGCACACGGTCATGCGCCCTTCCATGGAGAGAGCGCGAATGGCGTCGCCGGCGTACTCAATCACGTGCCCGTTTCCGCCCGCGATTCCAATCTTGCCGATAATCGCCAGGATAATATCCTTGGCAGTGACTCCCTCCTGTCCCTTCCCCGTGGCGCGCACCACCATGGTTCTCGATTTGAACTGCGACAGGCATTGCGTGGCCAGCACGTGCTCCACTTCACTCGTGCCGATGCCAAACGCCAGCGACCCAAACGCGCCATGGGTGGAAGTGTGACTGTCGCCGCAAACAATGGTCTGGCCGGGCTGCGTGATGCCCAGTTCCGGTCCGATAATGTGGACGATGCCCTGGTTGTGCGAGTGCATGTCGAAGAGCGTGACGCCCGTCTCGCGACAATTTCTATCCAGCGCTGCAAACTGCGCTGCCGCAATCGTATCCACCAAGGGCAAGCTTCGGTCCCGGGTGGGAACCGAATGATCCATCACCGCAAAAGTGAGGTCGGGACGGCGCACCTTGCGCCCCGCAACCTTCAGCCCTGAGAAAGCCTGGGGCGACGTTCCTTCGTGGATCAGATGGCGGTCAATGTAGATGAGCGCGGGCTGTCCCGGCGGCTCCGAAACCAGGTGGGCTTCCCAGATTTTTTCGTACATGGTGCGTGGCGGCATTTGAAATTTCATTATACCTTGCGGGAGTTTGAGATTCAATTGGAAGCAGCCCTCAGTAGTGTCTCAGTTTGCTGTAGCGGCGCTCTATGAGCGCCGCAAATGCAAACGAACCAAAGATGGCGGTCACAGCCCGCAGCTACAAAAAGTCCAAACTGAGACACTCCCCGGCCCCTGGCACTTCAAGCGTTGTTTTATTCCGCCGCGGCCGGTGGAAGGCGCAACGAATATAGGACTGATCCCTCAGGGAATCGCCGGTGCGAAAAATGGCGGTCCACCCAAAGCTAGTGGACCTTCACCACAAAATACAGGAACGGCGCTTTCACCTCATTGAACCAATGAGGGACGCCCGGAGGAATAACGATCACGTCGCCCTTGCTCAAATGATGTGAATCGCCCCCTTGGATCGACTGCCCGCGAATCTCACCAGGCGCCGTGGTCTTTGCCCCGACTGGAGTTCCGCCAGTGACAAAAGTCGCCGTTCCACTCAACACATAAATAATGTCGGTGTCGAGGCTATGAATTTCCACCTCGCCCGGCCGATCGCGGCGGGCGGTGAGCACTTTGTATGCTGCCTTGCCGGACTCGCCCCCGAACAGGGCCGCGTTCTTTGCAAAAGCGGCGTCCACTTTTTCATGGTCGAAATAAGCTACTGCAGGCGAAGATGATTTTTCCTGGGCGGCGGTTCGGGCATGCCAGGCGCCGGCCATCGCAAGAACCGCCAATCCCATGATGATGCTTTTTCGAAAATACATGGTTGTTCCTCCTCCAGAGTGAAAGCTCAATAACTACGCTTTACATCCAATGATTAATCGCGTTAGACTCCCCCGCCGGGGGTGAACCCATGAACGATTCTCCACGCAAACATGAAGTAGGCCGCCGGGATTTCTTGAAAATTGGCGGAGCTTCTGCCGCCGCCCTTGGCGCTTCCGGAAATCTTACGGCGCAAGGCGAACCAAAATCCGCTCCAACTTCTCCCGGGTCCGAATCAACCAATACGGGATTCGCGCCCGACACAAA
This sequence comes from Terriglobia bacterium, assembly GCA_035934315.1. Taxonomy (GTDB): domain Bacteria; phylum Acidobacteriota; class Terriglobia; order UBA7540; family UBA7540; genus DASYXZ01. Next base: position 9,239 of record DASYXZ010000138.1, read on the forward strand.
ATACCCGAAGTTGGCCATCATCACAACCTATTCCCGTGAGAGGCTCGCCTTTGCCACTGCGGCAGGGTACGAAGGCGTGGTGATTCCGCTTGACGATTTTTTCGATCCCGACAAACTCAGCGACACGCAGATTGACCAGATCATGGCAACCTCGCGCGAGACGGGAGCGCGAATCATCAGTATCGAATGCATGTGGGGGCTCAATCACATTGAACCGGACGCGGCCCAGCGCGAAAAAATTAACGCCCGGTTTATTCGCTGCCTCGAGTTCGGGCACCGGTTGGGTTGCAGATTTGTGGGAACCTTCAGTGGTGGAATTCCCGGCGCCACCGCGGACAAACAAGCGAAGGCGCTGGCCGAAGTCGTGAATGAGAAATATATGCCGGTGCTTGAAAAACTCGACCTCTACACGGGATGGGAAAACTATCCCGCGCCGCCCAACTTTGCCACCGTCCCGGCCTTTTACGAGATGGTTTTTGATCTCGTTCCCAACAAGCGGCTGGGGCTTGAATTCGATCCGTCGCATTTCATCCGCCAGTTCATCGATCCCATCGAAGTCGCATGGAATTTCCGCGACCGCATCCATGCCGCGCACGCCAAAGACACGGAAATTATTCAACCCGTCATTCAGCAGGTTGGCATTCACGGCAAAGACTGGTGGCGATACCGCATTCCCGGGCAGGGTTTGCTCGATTGGGCCAAATTTATTACCGTGCTCCTGCAGACGGGATTCCAAGGAGGGATAGCGGTGGAACACGAGGACCATTTCTGGGACGAAGCTCACCACGAAAAGGACGCTGATTTCCCCCAGGCGCGCAAGGATGGCTTTATCCTCGCGCATCGGTTCCTCAGCCAGTTCCTTCCTGGACGGCTGGC
>DASYXZ010000161.1:0-4891 GCA_035934315.1 Terriglobia bacterium
GCGCGTGAACTCGACATTCGAGAAGTAGAACAATTTGTCCTTCTTAATCGGGCCGCCGATGCTGCCGCCGAACTGGTTGAAAACGTCCTTGGGGGAGCGGGTAATGCGGTCCCTTGGAGCAAAGAATTCCAGCGCCTCGAGTTTATTGTCATAGTGGTACTCGTAAAGGTCGCCGTGGATTTGGTTGCCGCCGCTCCTGGTGATAACGTTGGCCGAGCTGCCCCCGGCAAAGCCCTGATCGACGTTGTAACTGTTCGTGCTCAGGTTGACTGTCTCGAGCGCATCGGAAGAAGGGATGTAAGCCGAATTTTCCGGCGTCCAGATGTTCCACTGGCTGACGCCGTCAATCTTAATATCGTTGCCGAGCTGGCTGGTGCCGTTGGAATTGAAGGCCAGCGACCGCGAAGGGTTGGTGGCAATCGAGTGGGCGGTGGAAGGCGGATTGACGCCGGGAACCGCCCGGAACAATGCCTCAAAATTGTTCCCCGGCGGCAAGGGGACGTTCTGGATCTGAAGGGCCGAGAGGTCATGATGCACGTCGGCGCGGTCTGTCTGGAGTAACTGCGCGTTGGCAGTGACTTCCACCGACTGAGTGACGGCGCCGACCACAAGGGAGGCGTCCACGCGCTCCACCGTATTCACACTCACATTGACGCCGCTCTTCTGGTAGGTTTTGAATCCAGTCGTGCTGACCTCAATCGTGTAGGTCCCGGCCGGAATGGTGGAGAGGTTGTAACCGCCTGCCTGGTCCGTGACCACGCTCCGGGTGAAGCCGGTCTCCGCCTGCGTGACCTTCACGGTGGCGCCGGGAACGGCCGCGCCGCTCGAGTCGGTCACGTTGCCCACCAGCGAACCGTAAAGAACCTGTGCATTCAAACGTGGCGCTGTCCCAAGCGCGAAAAGCAGGCCGAGACTTAAAGCTGCCAGCGCGGACTTTATTCCTAATGTCGAGAAAAACTTTTCCAAGCGCATGATCTCCTCCGTTCAGTCAGCTAATTTTTTGCCATCATGGAAACCAGATCCAGTGTTGCGAAACCTAACCCAGAGCTTTCGTTCCTGTCAAGTGCAAACGCATTAAGGGAGCTTGACGGCACACTCCGCTTCCCCCGTAGAGCGTTCAGCAAGCAGAGAGTTTCAAGCTTCCACTTTTTCAATTTGTAGTCTTGGACACCCGACGCAACAAGCCCTAAAAAAACCAGCAATGCCCGGTCGTTCTGGAACTGGTTCCAGAAGATACGAAAATGAACAGAGGGTTGTCAAGGAAAAAATGCAGGAAAGTTCTGGCACACCCATCGGCCCTCTGTGATACAAGCAGGTATTTGTGGTAGATTCAACAGCCAGTCGCGGAGCCAGCCGGGCGCTTGACAATCCCGTCGAGAGGCTGGAAACTTAAACGGTCCAGGCAATGGAAAAGGTTCCAAATCCAATCACCATTCGGGATGTCGCGCGCCTGGCGCGCGTGGGCGTAGGCACGGTGTCACGTGTGCTCAACGGGGGCAATCACGTGAGCGGCGCCACCCACGAGCGCGTCCTCACCGCCATCAGCCGGTTGCGTTTTCGGCCGCACGCCCAGGCGCGCCGGATTTTGCGGCGCACAGGAATGGTCTGCTTCCTGCTGAGCAACCGCGATTTCCTGCACAGCTTCCACGCCCGCATTCTGCAGGGCGTTGAAACCTGCGCCCGCTCGCTCGGCCAGCACGTGGTATTTGCGGCCGTCCATTACAGTGACAAGATTCCCGCCGACCAGATTCCCCTTCCACCGATTCTCAAGGAGCGTGGCTGGGTGGACGGGCTGGTTTTGGCGGGAACCATTTATCCCAACTTTGTGGAATACATCCAGACGCTGCACGTCCCCTTTGTGATGTTCGGGAACAATATGTTTGGGCCCCAGCGCATGTTGAAATATGACCAGGTTAGCTTTGACGGTTGCAAGGCTGAGCTTGAAGCAACGCAATACGTTCTGGAACAAGGGCATCGCAACATTATCTTTGTGGGAGATACGCGCTACCCCTGGTTCCGCGAGCGGCACCGGGGTTACCTGCGCGCCATGGCCTCACGCAGGTTGCCGCCCACTGTTATCATGGAGCGGCATTCGGGAAGTTTAAGCGAATACGGGGAATGGGCCGCTTCCCAGGTTTTACAACTAAGTCCGCGGCCCACGGCGATCATCGCCGGCAATGATGAAATTGCGCATGGCCTTTCGCGCACCTTCAGAAGGTTGGGCGTGAGTGTGCCGGATAGTGTGAGCCTGGTGGGCTTTGATGACCGCGAGGAAGCCCTTTTGATGGACCCGCAACTGACCACCATTCGCGTGAATAATGAGATCATTGGCCGGACTCTGATGGAATTGCTGCTCGAAAAATTGCACCAGCCCGGCGTCCGCTTGAACAAGAAGATTATTCCCACGGAAATGGTTATTCGTGGAACCGTCAAGCGCCTATCAGCAAGCTGAGTGGCGACGCCAGAATATCGTGACACGCGGTGGTTGTAGCGGCGCTCTATGAGCGCCGAAAAGACGGCGGTTGATGATCGGCGAAAGAAAAAATCGGCGCACCCCGCGAAAGCGCGGCAGGCGCCGGGCGCCGCGACAAAAGGCGAGGTCAGTCCACTTTACAGGTTATGATGTAATTTCTGGCTTGCCCGGGCGGGATGTTGAAAGTTTTCGTGAAATGGCCGGTGTCAGGGCATTCGATGGTGAAATAGTGCCGCCCCTGGTTGAGAGTTGCCTGGATGGGGCTGGGCCCATGCGGCTTTCCGTCGATCAGCACATTTAATCGGGATGGCTCCGTCTCGAGGGTGACATCGCCCATGTGGGCGCCGGGGTTTGAGTCAATACAGGTTAATACGTAGCTTCGATATACCCCGGATTCTATTACGAAATTTCTTGAAACATTTACCCCCGGACATTGAACCAGTAATTTGTGCGATCCATTGTTGAGCAATGCCCGCAAGGGGCTGGCTCCGCGGGGCCTTCCATCAATCCATACCCTCACTCTAGCGGGTGTGGAATCGACGGCGAAATTGCTCCGGCCCTCGTTCCGATAAATTGCGGGATGTGCGGTGGGCTGAAGCGGGACGGGGCAGTCAACTTTGTAGATGCTGATCTTTCCCTCGGCAATGCTGAAATTCCTGGTCAAAATATCCCTGTTCGAGCATTGGATGGAATAAGTGTGCCGTCCTTCGGCGAGAATTGTTTTAACCGTGCTGGTTCCCTGGGGATCACCGTCAATCAATACATTCAGCCCGGGTGGATTTGTCTCAATGATAATGTCTCCTGCCGGAGTCGGAGCCGGAGTCTCCTGGGAGGGCGGGCCCTGCGCGCCGGAGATTTGGCCGGACGCGATCACCAGGATCATCAGCATCCCGCAAACAATTTTAGAGCGTATGGGGAGCCCCCTCAAAAAGGGAATCCGCAGCCGGACATGTGCGGGAACAGAAAACCTGTTCGCAACGGCTATCGTCAATTTGCCCATCCAACCATCCCAGACTTGGGAATCCCAGCCGCTTTCCCGAGCTTTCAATGCCATCCGGCAAAAGCAATTTACTTCTGGAACAAGAGTGGTGCGAATTGGGCAAGATTGCGCCGCCACACCATCCAGGTATGCATGCCGGGGGTTTCAATATTCGTGTGCCGGACGTTTTTTGAATCAAGCCACGCGCGGAATTTTCGGTTGGTATTGATCAGGCCGTCTTCCGTGCCGCAAGCGATCCAAAGCAAGTGCAGCCGGGCGTTGGCCTTCGAGTCAAGACCAGGAAACTCCGCCGTGTAGTCCTCGCCGAGTCCGCCCGAGCTGAAAGCGCCGATCCAGGCAAAACGGTCAAGCGCGTTCAGGCCGGTGAAGAGAGACTCCGCGCCCCCCATCGAAAGGCCGGCGATGGCTCTGGCATTGCGGTCGCGCGAGGCATGATAGGCGCGCTCGACTTGGGGGATCACTTCCGTGAGCAGCGCGTCGCGAAACCTTTCCATATTCAAGAGCGGAAGTTTGGGGTCGCGAAACGCGGCCAAGCCGCGATGGAGGATTTCCGGCGCGCCATAGCCGAGCGGCATCACCACAATCATGGGCCGCACTTTCCCCTGCGCAATCAGGTTATCCAGAATCACATTAGCCCGGCCCACCGCCGTCCATCCGCTGGCGTCGTCGCTGTAACCGTGCAGAAGATATAAAACCGGGTAAAGCTTTTTCGCCTGGGGATCATAGCCGGGCGGGGTGTAAACATAAAAATCCCGGTCATCGCCCACCACTCCTGAATGGTAGAAGTGATGGTGGATGATGCCGTGCGGCACGTCGTTGATTTCCCAGGGCAGGGAAGGCGGCCCGGGCACATGGACTTCGCTCGAGATGAAAAGGAAATTGGCCTTTCGGCGCCAGTTGGAAGGATCAAAAAGGCTGACCCCGTCGGCTATAAACGAATAGCCGTAATAATCAGGTTCCAGGGGCTCGGTGGTGACACTCCAAACGCCGTCTGCGTCTTTCTGCATCGGCACGGGTTTCGCCACGCCCTCGCGCGCGAGCAAAACTTCCTTCGCGTTCGGATCGCGAAACCGGAAAGTGACGCTGTGGTCGGGATGCACTTCCGGGGAAACCAATGGCGCGGGGGCCTGATCAGGATGAGGCAGCCGCGGACGCTGAATAGGTGTTGGCCTCTGCGCGAAACCTGGTGTGGCGATGGCCGCGAAGAAAAACATGAGGCATAATGATTGCGTGCGTTTCATGGGTGTGAGTCTTCCTTATCATGCGCCGGGCCTTTAATCAAGAATCCCGCTTTGGCGAGCCCAGCCTGGGATGAGTATACAACAAACTGCCGCGTGATTCTCCTGCTTCGTTCCAAGCGAGAATCAGTCCAGGCTTGAACTGTCGGTCGGCGTCGTCATAGCCGTATCTGGTCTGGT
>DASYXZ010000172.1:0-6314 GCA_035934315.1 Terriglobia bacterium
CCGGCGCCCAACGACTCCACTTTGGCGGCCCACTCGACTGCATCGAGTTCAGTCTCGATCGTTCCTCCGTAGGTGAGAACGTTCCATCGCCCCGCGGAATTATCGTCTGAGGATGTTGGAAATATTCCAGTTTCCAGTTTCGAGTTTTCAGTTTCCATCTTACTGCTTTTAGCCAGGCGCGCATCGATGGCCACCACCACAGCCTGCCGGCCGAAGCGGACAGCGATTTCTCCAACGAGATCCGGCGTCTCCACCGCCGCAGTGTTAACCGCCACCTTGTCGGCGCCCGCGGAAAGCAGGCGGCGGGCGTCATCGAGAGCCCGGACACCTCCGCCCACCGTCAGCGGAATAAAAAGCCGCTGCGCCACGCGGTTCACCGTTTCCATCAACGTGGCCCGCCCCTCGCGCGACGCGGAAATGTCCAGCATCACCAGCTCATCGGCGCCTTCGCGGTTATACATTTCGGCGAGGTCTCCGGGATCGCCGGCGTCGCGAAGGTTGACGAACTGGACGCCTTTCACCACTCGTCCGTCCTTGCAATCGAGACACGGGATGATGCGTTTCGCAAACATTGTTGGAAAGTTGAGCGATTGGGTGATCCACCCTCCATGGCTTTGCTACTGGGGAGGACGGGCCGAGTGATTGCGTGATTGAGGATTGAGATAATTGCATCTTCAATCGCTCGATCACCAATCACAAAATCACCGAATTGCTCCTGATGACTACCAATCCCAATATCTAGAACTCAACTCAAAGATCGAGAAAATTCTTTAATACCATTAGTCCCACTTCGCTTGATTTCTCCGGATGGAATTGCACCGCCCACACCGAGCCCATCTCTATGGCTGCGGCGAATGATTGCCCGTAATTGGTTACAGCCGCGCTGTGCTCTGTAACAGGCCCATAGTACGAATGGCAGTAATAGACAAAGCTGGCCGGCGCCACATTCTTAAGAAGTCTCGTCTCGTGGCGTATTTCCAATTGGCTCCAACCCACGTGCGGAACTTTGAACACACCCTTAAACCGTTTCACTCGGCCGGGCAAAATCCCCATTCCGGAAATTTCCGGAGCTTCTTCGCTGCCTTCGTACAACGCCTGAAGTCCCAGACAAATTCCGAGGTAAGGTCTTCCAGCGGCCAGCATCTCGCGCACGGGCTCGAGCAGGTGGCGTTCGCCCAAAGCGCTCATCATCTGGCCGAAATGTCCCTGACCGGGAAGAATAATCTTCGTCGCATCCTGGAGCAGCTCCGGGCGATCCACTGGCTGCGCTGAAAAGCCGAGATACTTGACCGCCTTCAGGACTGATCCCATATTGCCCGCGCCGTAATCGAGAAGCGCGATCATAAGAGTCCTTTGGTGCTTGGGAGCTGGCGCTTCAGCCGGGTGTCGCGCGAACAGGCAAACCGCAGCGCCCGTGCAAACGCTTTAAACAATGCTTCGACGGCGTGATGGCTGGAGCGCCCGTAAACAACTTTCAAGTGGACATTAGCGCCTGCGCTGGTGGCGAACCCGTGGAAGAAATCCTCCAATAACTCGGTTTGCAGGTCGCCGACGCGGCGCGCTTTGATGGGGGCGTTCAGCACCAGGTAGGCGCGCCCGCTCAAATCAATTGCTGCCACCGCCAGAGTTTCGTCCATGGGCATCACAAAATATCCGGCACGGTTAATGCCTTTCTTGTTGCCCAGGGCGGTGCGCACCACCTGGCCCAATACAATTCCCACGTCTTCGACGGTGTGATGCTGGTCAACATCCAGGTCGCCGCGTGCGGCAAGCTCCAAATCAAAGCCGCCGTGCCGGGTGAAAAGTTCCAGCATGTGATCGAGAAAGCGGATACCGGTGGAAATGGAATAGCGCCCGCGGCCGTCCAGGTGCAGCCGCGCGCGGATATCGGTTTCAGTTGTTTTGCGATGGAGACTTGCAGCCCGCTTTTTCATGCAAACCATCCTGTCGAGGAAAAGGCCACGAAGTTTTTCCACGCCTTTGCGCCGTCCCGGCCGTCCAGCAAATTTTCCACGCGGTGGAGTTCCTTCACCAGCCGGCGCGTTTGCGCAGCCGAACCGATGGTGATTCGCAGGTATCCACGCAAGTGCGGGTCGTAACTCCAATCGCGGATCAGGATGCCGAGTCCACGCAAGCGGCGCGCAATGTCCGGCGCGTGTTCGCCCACTCGCGTCAGAATAAAGTTAGCGGAGCTCGGAACGTACGGAATTCTCATGGCATCGAGCAGGCGGCAAAATTTTGCCCGATTGGCACGAACTTCGTCGGCATAGCGGCGCACGTATCCCTCATGCCGGATGGCCTCACACGCGGCGGCCATGGCCAGCGAGTTTACGGCAAAAGGATTTTGACCACGATGGAGGAGTTCGGCCAATTCTCGATTGGCAAAGATGCAACCCATCCGCAAGGCAGCGAGACCAAATGCCTTTGAGAAAGTGCGCGTCACGATCAGGTTGGAATATTTTCTGATCCAGGGAAGAACAGTTTCACCTGAGAAATCGAAATAGGCTTCATCCACCAGGACAACCGTGTTGGGAGCGGCCCGCAGAATAGCTTTGAGGTCATTCCTGGGTATTGTCGTTCCCGTCGGGTTATTGGGATTCGCCAGCGCCAGCCACCGCGTTTTCTTCTTGAGAGCGGAAAGAAGGTTGTCGAGGGGAAGGCGAAAATTTTCATCATACGCCACGCGCGCCACCCGCCCTCCCGCCACCTCATGAAAAAATTTGTAAACGGGGAAAGTGGGAGACGGTTGCAGCAGGACGTCGCCCGGGTCAACAAAAGCGTCGCAAATCATCTTGATCGCGTCGTCCGTGCCGTTGGTCAGCAGGATCTCCTCTTTTTTAACTTTGAAGTAACGCGCCAATATTGTCCGGCACTCGTCATACTCAGGGTAGCGCGTCATGCCTTCAGCGGTCAGGCCGCGCCGAAGCGCGCGAATGACATCAGGGGCGCAGCCAATGGTGTTCTCGTTGAAGTCGAGGCGCAATTTTCCTCCACGTCCTTCGAGTGGCGGCCGGTATTTTTGCAGGAGTTCGATTGCTTTGCGCGCTCGGATCATCGAACTTCACCTCGCCTTGAATCAAACCTTGCTTCCACTGAATCGGCGTGGGCTCTCAAACCCTCTGTGTTCGCCAATGTCACAATCGTTTTCCGCAGACGGGAGAGCCCGCGGGCGCTGAGTTGCTGCACCGAGGTCGTCTTCACGAAATCGGCTGCGCCCAAGCCGCCCCGCAATCGTGCCGAACCGCCGGTGGGGAGAATATGATTGGTTCCCGACGCGTAATCCCCCGCCGCAACGGCGCTGTAGCTGCCCAGGAAAATCGATCCCGCAGATTGAATTTGGCCGAGGAAGCTGGCCGCTCCATCAAGCAGGGTCAGGTGTTCGGGAGCATATTTGTTCGCAAGGTCCACGGCTTCTGAAATAGTTTGGGTCAAGATAATTGCCCCCTGCCGCGCCAGTGCTTGCTCTGCGACGGGCACTCGAAGGTGGCGTGCGAGATTTTGCGTGGCAGTCTGAACCTCAAGCGCCAACCGGCGCGATGGCGTGATGAAAATGGCGACAGCGTCAGGGTCATGTTCAGCTTGGGCCAACAGGTCAGCGGCAATCCACTGCGGACGGCCACGCGAACCGACCATCACCAATTCCGTTGGGCCGGCGACAAAATCGATTCCACAATCACGCGCCACAAGTTTTTTGGCCGCAGCAACGTAACGATTTCCCGGGCCGACAATCTTGTCAGCGCGCGGCACCTTCTCCGTCCCGTAAGCGAATGCCGCGATGGCCTGCGCTCCAGACAACCGGTAGATTTTTTTGATCCCCAGGATGTCCGCGGCCACCAGCACGGCAGGCGCGGGCAGGGGCGAAGTAACCACAATCTCGCGAACCCCCGCTACCTGGGCGGGAATGACGCTCATCAAAACCGTTGATGGAAGAGGAAATCGTCCGCCCGGAACGTAGCACGCAACCCGGTCGAGCGGGCGGATAATTTGCCGCACCGTGACTCCGGCGTCCGTCTCCATCCGCCAGGGGCGCGGCAATTGGCAACGGGCCACGGCTCGAATGTTTCCCGCCGCCAGGCGTAGCGCCCTGATAAAATTGCGTGGCACATTTCGATAAGCCTCGCGGATTTCTTTCTTGCTGACGGTGAACCCTTCCTTCCGAAGATCCATGTGGTCAAACTTTTTGGCATAACGAATCAAAGCCCGGTCGCCGTGCTGTCTTACATCCTCTATAATGCGGCGTGCCACAGGCTCGGCGTCGGAAAGCAGGGCTTCCCTGGCGCCAAGCAATCGGTTCATTGCCACGCGGTCTTTAATCTGAATAATTTTCATCATCTACATCACAATTTTGTTCAGCGGGTACTCAACTATCCCCTGCGCGTTGGCTGCTTTCAACCGCGGAATGATTTCCCGCACAGTTTTTTCTTCGATCACCGTGCTCACGGCCACCCAGTCCGGGTCGCTCAAATTTGAGATGGTGGGACGCTTCAAGGCAGGCATCACGGCCAGCACAGCGTCAAGGTCGTCGCGCAGGACGTTTAGCATCAGGCCCACTTTCCCTGAAGCCTCAATGGCCCCGCGCAGCAACATCACCAGCGTCTCCATCTTCTCGCGTTTGGCCGGTGTTTCCCAAGCTGCATGGTTGGCGATGAATTTGGTGTTTGATTCCAGAACCGTTTCAATAATGCGCAACCCGTTGGCGCGCAGCGAGGAGCCGGTTTCCGTGACTTCAACGATGGCGTCGGCCAGCACGGGCGGCTTCACTTCCGTAGCGCCCCAGGAAAATTCCACTTTAGCCTTCACGCCATTCTTCGCCAGGTACCGTGCGGTTACGCCGACGAGTTCGGTGGCGACAACTTTTCCCTGAAGGTCCTTAACACTCTGGAAAGGAGATTTTTCCGGCACGGCCAGAACCCAGCGAACCTTGCCGAATGTCTGCTTGGCGTAAATCAAGTCAGCGACTTCGTGCACGTTCGCTTCATTTTCCAGAATCCAATCTTTTCCTGTAAGGCCGGCGTCCAGGATGCCGTCTTCCACATAGCGCGCCATTTCCTGGGCCCGGATCAACATGCAGGAGATTTCTTCGTCATCAATCGCGGGAAAGTATGAGCGCGGATTCACGGTAATTTCGTAGCCGGCGCGGCGAAAAAGGTGCAACGAAGCTTCCTGAAGACTTCCCTTGGGTATGCCTAACTTCAAGCTCATTATTGACTCTCCTTTTTGGCCTCAACGTAAACCTGGGAGGGATCGAATTCGCGTTCGGCGATAATCTCTTCGCCCTCCGGCGTAATTTTGCGGAAGAAACAAGACTGGTATCCCATGTGGCAACACCCGGGCCCGCTGAGGTCAGCCTGGATCAGCAACGCGTCACCGTCGCAATCAATCCGGATGTCGCGTACACGCAGGCGGTGGCCGCTGGTTTCACCCTTGACCCAGAGTTTTTGCCGGCTGCGGCTGAAAAAAGTCACCGAGCCTGTGCTGCGGGTCTGCTCGTAGGCGGCCTGATTCATGTAGCCAAGCATCAAGACCTTGCCCGACTGAACGTCCTGAATGATGGCGGGGATGAGTCCGTCCTCGTACTTGATTTCCATTTATTCCCTCTCCGTTTCCGTGGCAGTGGGGCTTCAGCGCCCTCTTCCTGGTCGTCAAGCGACCCCGCGCTTACCTTCGAGTGCCGCAAAAATCAGCGCCGCGAAAAATGAAAAAGCCCGCTGATTTTTATGTATCAGCGGGCTTTTGAATCTTTAATCGATATCTGCGAATCACGCAGACGCCCACTGACACGCCCCCCCAAAGCTAAAATGATGGTGGTGATGTGCCAGTGAGTATTTCATAAATTCAATTGCAAGATTACAACAGGACGGTCAGAAATGTCAATACTCGATTTTAATTTTGTCAAGCCCGGATAGAAATGTCCCCTTTTGGGGTTTTGTCTTCATTTCTGGTTTGGTCTTTATTTTCGTCTTTTTGTTTTGCTCTTTTAGTTTTGTTTTTGGTTTTTCTAGTCGTTGGCCTTGCCTGGAGCGAAGCCCTGCTGAGCGCGAAGGGCGGAGCGTTTAGGGCGAAGCGGAGGACAAGGCCAACGACGACGTTGGCCCGCCTGACACTTTATCTCGAATGAATGACAACTTCCAAGAATGGAATTGATGAGCGAAATGCAAAAAATAATCACGGCACCTGCTGGGTGATGCAGGTGGCGGAGTTTGCGCGCCTGGCCGGCAATCGCGATCTCACCGATTATTGCCTTACTCGATTCAAATCAGTTCTGCTGCCCAACCAAATGGCCGCGGACGGAAGTTTTCCACTCGAGTTGAGAC
>DASYXZ010000181.1:0-5448 GCA_035934315.1 Terriglobia bacterium
GATTTGGAGAGAGGCAGCCAGTCCTTGCGACTGGACGATATGGCTTTAGACATTTAAGATGGTTACCTGGAAGGAGGTTTGAGAGGGAAGTTTTCCTGCTTCGTTGACTTTCGCACGCGCCTGATGTAGCTTCCGAGGCGGGATCTGCTTCAACCTCCGTCTAATGATGACTGCTGATACCAGTGTTGTTGAGGTAACTCTCGAAAGTGATTTAAAGAAAGTGGAAGTCGCTGACGAGATCTCTCGCCGGGTGTCAGCCACGGCGGGCTTTGATGAGGACGACCGGCAAAAGATTGAAATGGCGGTGCACGAGTCTCTGATCAACGCCATCTACCACGGCAACAAGAACGACGAGACCAAAAGCGTCTACGTGCGATACCAGATTTATGGTGACCGACTGGAGATCCTTATCCGCGATCAGGGAGCCGGATTTGACCCAGATAGTGTGGCTGACCCGCTGGCCACCGAGAACTTGCTCAAGGTTTCCGGCCGGGGGATATTTTTGATTCGCGCATTTATGGATGAGTTTCGGGTTGAGAGCCATCCCGGTGTGGGGACTGAAGTAACGATGGTGAAGAAGCTGAATTCCAACATGAAGGATAATCAAGGAGGATCGGACCGTGAGCATGAAGGCCACAACACGCCAAGTTGATTCCATTACCGTCATCGACGTCAGCGGCAGGATTACACTGGGAGAAGGGTGCGTCCAACTGCGTCAGATGATTCGAGACGAGCTGGCACGAGGCAACAAAAACATTCTGGTGAACCTGGCGGATGTCACTTACATTGATAGCTCGGGGATCGGCGAATTGGTGAGCGCCTTTACGGCTGTCTCCAACCAGGGTGGCCAGTTGAAACTTCTCAATTTGACCAAGAAGGTTCATGACCTCCTGCAGATCACCAAGCTCTATACCGTTTTTGATGTGCATGATGATGAGGCAAAAGCGATCGCGAGCTATTCGAAGAGCGCCGGAGCTTAAGCGTTCCGGTTGCGTTTTTTTCCTTCAACTGCTGACCGTATTTTGCCGTGTTTTTTCGGCGACGGACGCTGAGCCATCAAATCCATCTGTCCTTCATCCTTGCACCGCCTCGTTAAGGCTCCTTAGAGGCTAAACTGGATGCAAGGCCGGGCGTGAGACGATGGTCCTTGCGCCAATCTGTATGGCGGCGGCCAGTCGCCTGGCTGGCCTCGCAGGTGCGACGCATTTATATCGCAATCGGAAACTGGTATGATGTCGGCCTGGTCGGTCTTGAATCCTCAAACTTCGTTTGTTGAATGTTGATGGCAAAAACCCTCTACTACTTCAGACCGACGGCGCTGGCCCGTGTCCTCCGCATGGTGCCGCGTTCGTGCAAAGTGGTCCCGATTGACCGGGATTCAAGCGAGGGTTTGACGTGGCAGGTCCCAGCCGTCCTGCTCGCTGATTCGACGAAGGACGACATTCGGCGATTCAATCACCTGGCGCCTGAAGAGGGTCATTGGCGAGTGGTTGCTCTCTTAAAGGATGGCCCTCCCCCACGGTCGCGCTCCAAGCTTGACGATTTCGTGTTTGCCGCTCTCCCGCGCGATGTGCCACGGTTTCTTCTGGAAAGCACCATCGAAAAGGCTTTTGAGAATCTGCGGTCTGAGATTGAACACGAACAGACCCGCCGGGAACTTCACCTGGCCGCATCCGAACTCGAAACCGTAAATAAAATCGGCGTGGCGCTGTCCACCGAGCGTAATACCGACGCCCTGCTTGAGTTGATTTTGTCCAAGAGCCGCGAAATCACCGGGTGCGACGCGGGATCGCTCTACCTCGCGGAGGATGAACCGGGCGGGGGAAAACACCTGGTCTTCAAGCTGACCCAGGGCGACAGTCACTCGGTGCCCTTTCGACAATTCACTTTGCCCATTGACACCAAAAGCATCGCCGGCTATGCGGCCGCGACGGGAGAAATCCTGAATATCAAAGATGCCTACCGGATCACCAAGCTCCCCTTCCGCCTGAATCGCGACTTCGACCAGAAATTCGGCTACCGCACCAAATCGATGCTTGTGGTGCCGATGAAGAATCAGAAGGACGAAGTGATAGGCGTGTTGCAATTTATCAATGCCAAGAAGAATCCCGCAGTTAAATTGACTTCTCCCAAAATGGTGCACGAGGAAGTCATTCCTTTCTCCCAACGCAGCCAGGACCTCGCTTCTTCGATGGCCAGTCAGGCGGCGGTGGCGCTGGAAAACAACCTGCTCTATCGCGACATCCAGCATTTGTTTGAAGGTTTTGTGAAAGCGTCAGTGACGGCGATTGAATCGCGCGACCCCACCACCTTCGGCCACTCTGAGCGCGTGGCGATGTTGACGGTGGGATTGGCGGAAGCGGTTGATCGAGCGGACAGCGGCCCTTATAAAGATATCAACTTCTCGCGCCAGGAAATTCAGGAGCTCCGTTATGCCTCCCTGCTGCACGATTTTGGCAAGGTCGGGGTGCGCGAGGATGTGCTGGTGAAGGCCAAAAAACTTTATCCCTCGCAAATGGAGCTCATCAGGAAGCGCTTCCTCTATGTCAGGAAGGCCGTGGAGCTCGAAAACGTTCGGAAAAAATTGGATTTCCTGATGCGCAACGGGAATCAAAACTACGAAACGGCCTTTGCCTCGATTGATGGCGATTTCCTGAAAGAGATTCAGAAGCTCGATGAGTTCCTGCAGAACATCCTGCAAGCCAATGAACCCACCGTTCTGCCGGAAAAGACCTCAGAAAAACTTTTGGAAATCGCGGGCTGGACATTCGACGATCCGAGCGGGCAGGCGGAGCCCCTGCTCTCTCCGGAAGAGCTGCGGTTCCTCTCCATTCCCAAAGGCAGCCTTGACGCCGATGAGCGCCTGCAAATTGAATCGCACGTCATCCATAGCTTCCGCTTCCTCAGCCAGATTCCCTGGACCAAGGAATTGAAGAACATACCCGGCATCGCCAAAGCGCATCACGAAAAATTGGATGGAAGCGGCTATCCGTACCACGTGAAAAGCGAGGCCATTCCTTTCCAATCCAAAATGATGACCATTTCCGACATTTATGATGCGCTTACGGCTCGCGACCGCCCTTACAAACGCGCCGTGCCCATTGAGCGCGCCCTGGATATCATCGGGCAGGAAGTGAAGTCCCAACTTCTCGATCCCGTCCTTTTCAATCTTTTTGTTGAAGCGAAGATTTTCCAAATGACGGCCAAGGACTGACGTTCTCCGCGCTGGAGCACGATGATCCGCTCGAAACAAATAATTCCACTCATCACACTTTTTTTCCTGTCAACGTTAGCGCCCGGATTTTCCGGCGTTTCGCCGCAACATTTAACTTCGCCCAAAAATCTGGCGAGCCTCCAAAAGGCTTTTGAGAAACCTCCCGATGACAGCAGGATCATGGTGCGCTGGTGGTGGTTTGGTCCTTCAGCAACCAACGCCGAACTCGAACGTGAAATGAAGCGAATGAAGGAAGCCGGCATCGGAGGTTTTGAGGTGCAGCCAGTCTACCCTCTGGCGCTGGACGACCCGGCGAGCGGTTTCCACAACTATCCATTTCTTTCAGACCAGTATATCGCGGCGCTGCGCTTCGCCTCCTCTCAGGCCCGCCAACTCGGCTTGCGAATGGACCTGACACTGGGCAGCGGCTGGCCTTATGGCGGCCCGAATATTCCCGTTACCCAGGCAGCAGGCGCGCTTCGCTTTCGGGTCGTCGCTGTTACTTCCGGTGAGACTCAGGTTCCGTTGCCCGCCATCAGCACGGGAGAAAAGCTGATCGCTGTATTCCTGGAGAAAGGCGCACCCAATAATTTCGAGACCGATACAGGGCAGGAGATAACTGATATTGAAAATGGAATGGTGCGATTGCCCGCCGACCTCGAAGGGCGTCACGCGCTGCTGTTTTTCATCACCAGCCGGACGGGCCAGACGGTGAAGCGCGCCGCAGTGGGAGCCGAGGGGTTTGTGCTGGATCACTACGATCGCGCGGCTGTTGAAAAGTATCTGAAGGTTGTGGGCGACCGGCTGATGCAGGCCTTCGGACCGAATCCGCCGCACGCCATTTTTTGCGACAGCCTGGAAGTTTACGGCTCGGATTGGACTGGCGATTTTCTGCGGGAGTTTCGCGCCCGCCGCGGTTACGATTTGAAACCTTATCTCCCCGCCCTCGTCAGCGGTGTCGGGGCGAAGCCAGCCTCCGTGAGGCATGACTGGGGCCAAACCCTGACGGAACTCTTTAATGAAAATTTTGTTGATCAAGTTCAAGCGTGGGCCCGGCACCACCGCACTCTTTTCCGCGCGCAGCTTTACGGAACTCCGCCGGCCATCCTGTCGAGTAATGCTTTGGTGGATTTGCCCGAAGGCGAAGGCGCGCACTGGAAAAGTTTTGCGCCCACGCGCTGGGCATCCTCCGCCAACCATCTTTATGGGCGGCCAGTAACCTCATCCGAGACCTGGACGTGGCTTCACTCACCGGCTTTTCGCGCCACGCCGCTCGACTTCAAGGCGGAGGCTGATGTTCACTTCCTCGAAGGCATCAATCAACTGGTCGGCCACGGATGGCCTTATTCTCCGGGCATAGCGGGAGAGCCGGGCTGGCGGTTTTATGCGAGTACGGCGCTGAACGCGCACAATCCCTGGTGGTTGGTGATGCCGGACGTCGCGCGCTACCTGCAGCGCGTGAGTTTTATGCTTAGGCAGGGTAAGGCCGCGAACGATGTCGCCGTTTATCTTCCCACCGACGATGCGTGGGCGCGTTTCTCGCCCGGCAAAGCTTCAGTGAGCGAGGTGATGAATAAATTGCTTGGCCCGCACTTGATTCCCAGCCTGCTCGATGCGGGTTATGGATTTGATTTTATCGACGACGCGGCCATCAACCATCTCGGGAAAGTGGAACAGGGCGCCCTGGCCGTGAACGACAATCGCTATCCCGTCGTGATTCTACCCGGCGTTGAGCGCATCCCCGTTGCCACGCTGCGAAAGTTGGATGACTTTGTGCGCCATGGCGGATTCCTGGTGGCCACGCGGCGCACGCCGTCGCTCGCGCCCGGACTGGCCGGGGCTGAGACGCAAACCAGCCAGATTCGCGAGATGGCGCGGCGGTTATTCGAAGGCCCTTCCGCGCCCGCGCACTTCGTCAAGGATGAAGATGCGGAGCCTGGCAAAACACTTTCCAGCCTGCTCCCGCCCGACGTCTCGTTGTCGCCAGCAACGCCTGAGGTTGGCTTCGTGCATCGCAGAACAGACTTTGCCGATGTCTACTTTCTCGCCAACACCGGCAACGAGGCCCGCAGCACCAAGGCAACTTTTCGCGTCCCAGGAATGCAGCCCGAATGGTGGGACCCGTTCACCGGAAAAGTGAGGCCCGCCCTTGTGCTGGCGCGCCCTCAGGGGGCGACAACTGTTGGCCTGGATTTGGAACCTTATGGGTCGCGCATTCTGGTCTTCTCGCATCG
>DASYXZ010000186.1:0-17923 GCA_035934315.1 Terriglobia bacterium
CAATTTCAACAATCCCACGACGTGAAGAACCTGTTTGTGATGGACGGCGCCGGCTTCACTGCCACCGCCTGTCAGAATCCGACGCTCACCATCATGGCGCTGTGCGTTCGCTCCTGCGACTACTTGATGAGCGAAATGAAGAAAGGAAACGTTTGACAGAATGTAGAATGACGAATAGTGAATGATGAATTAAAAAAGCCGGATGAGTTCAATGCTGGCGTTCCAATTCTTTATTGTTCATCATTCAACATTCATCATTCATCGTTTCTTGCGCGGAAGGCTACTCGTCCCAATGGGAGGTCGCCAGTTGGCCGAACAATCCAAAAATAATTTTGAGGTGGTCGTGGTAGGCTCGGGCGCGTCCGGCGGCTGGGCGTGCAAGCGGCTTTCCGAGGCCGGAATCAAAGTTGCTTTGGTGGACGCAGGCCGGCCGCTTGCAGACTCTGATTACACGGAGCACATGCCGCGCTTCCAACTGAAGTATCGCGACATGGCGCCGGCCATCATCACGCGGACGCGCCCCATCCAAAAACTTTTCTGCAACGAATACAACTACAAGTGGTTTGCCAGCGATATTGAGGAGCCCTACACGACGCCGCCCAACATGCCCTTTACCTGGGTGGGCCGGCTGCGCGTGACCGGCGGGCGCACCAATGTTTGGGGACGGCAGAGCTATCGCTTCAGCGATCTCGATTTTAAGGCTGCCTCGCACGACGGCTATGGCGAGGACTGGCCGATCGCTTATAAGGATCTCGCGCCTTATTACGATTTGGTGGAAGACTACGTTGGCATCACCGGAATGACGGAGGGTGTTTACGAACTCCCGGACGGAAAATTCCATCCGCCCATGGGACTGACATGCGCGGAAACTTTGTTTCGCAACCGGGTGAAAGAAAAACTCGGATGGACGGCGACGCTGGGCCGGAGCGCCAACATTACCAAACCCATCAATGGACGCGCGCCCTGCCACTATTGCGGCCCGTGCGACCGCGGCTGCGTTACGCACTCCTATTTCAATTCCGCGTTCACCACGGTTGCGGACGCGCTCAAGACCGGAAACTGCACGCACATCCCGAACGCCATGGTCTACAAGGTGGTGATGGATGAGGGCGGCAGCCGCGCCAAGGGGGTCTTCTACGTGGACCGCAACACTCGCGAGCCCCGTGAGGTTTTTGGCCGCGTGGTGATTCTCTGCGCGCAGTCGCTCGAGTCAGTGCGCGTCCTGTTGAATTCCGCCAACTCGCAATACCCGAACGGGCTGGCCAATTCAAGCGGCGTCCTGGGGCACTACTTGATGGACCACATCTGGGTGGGAGGCGGGGCGCGCGGCGAGTTTCCGCAGTTGGGCAGGAAGCCGAATATTAACGGACCCAACCGTCCGGACGGCATTTACGTTATTCGCTTCCGCAACCAGCAAAACGGTCCGCGCTGGAAGAATTTTATTCGTGGTTATGGTTTCCAGGGCGGCAGCAGCGTCAACTTAAATCTGGCCGCATCCGGATTTGGAGAAGCTTACAAGAAGGCAGTGTTACACGGAGTGAACACGCTGGGTCTGGGCGGTTTCGGCGAGTGCCTGGCGCGTTGGGACAACTACGTGGAGATCGATCCTGACATCCAAGACGTTTTCGGCATTCCGGTATTGCGCATCCACATGACGTTTGGAGAAAACGAGCACGCCATCATTGACGATATGGCGGATTCCGCCGCCCAGATGCTTGAAGCCGCGGGCGCCAAAAATATTGTTCCCTTCAAAGACCACAAACGAGAGCCCGGGCGCGGCATTCACGAGGTGGGCATCGCCCGCATGGGAATTGATCCGAAGAAGTCTGTGCTCAACCCTTTCATGCAGACCCACGATATCAAGAACCTGTTTGTCATGGACGGTTCCGGATTCGTGTCGAGCGCCTGCCAGAATCCCACGCTCACCATCATGGCTCTGACCGTGCGTTCCACCGACTATTTGATGGGAGAAATGAAACGCGGCAATGTTTAACGCCAGCTAATGGCGTTCGCCGTAAACAGTCAACATTTATGCCGACAAGCCTTAATGCGGTAGTTGTTTTGGTTCTATTCATAATCCCTGGCTTCATCTTCTCCAGGGTTTTCGGCTTCTCCGTCCCTCTTCGAACCAGAGACAGTACCTATATGGTGTTGGATAGTTTGGCCGTCAGCTCTGTGAACTATGCATTCTGGTCCCCGCTCGTGTTGTTGCTTAGCAGACCTGGATTCTCATTGAACCATCCTGTGTGGTTTCCTATCGGTTGGTTTGCAATCCTGTTCATGTCTCCGGTGCTCCTAGCCGCTGTAGCTGTACGATTTATCGACAGCCCGCGCGCTAAATGGCTTCGTCGATCACTGCGAATGATCCACCCCATACCCAAGGCCTGGGACCATTTCTTTCGTCAAGGAAAAATCTGTTGGGTTATAGCGACCATGAAAGACGGAAGGCTGGTCGCCGGGCTGTTCAGTACCAATTCTTTTGCTTCGTCGTATCCTGACGAAGAAGATCTCTATCTTGAAACCCTCTGTACCTTGTCTCCCGACGGCAAGATTACAGGGATCGTCGAAGGGTCTGAAGGTGCTATAATACGTGTGGTTGACGTCATGCTTCTCGAATTCTACTCTTCGTGAGGACGCAAAATGGATGAAAATATCAAACGTCTACAAGAAGGCTATCAGCCAAGCGCTGAAATTGAAAAGAGGGGATACCAGCCTGCGGGCCCTCCGATGGAGCACCCCACACCACCTAAGGTTGGGTCAGCAGCGGTAAAGCCTGTCCAGCCACAGACTGCATCGGACAACGGCCAGAAAAAGTAGGGCTTGGAACATTACAAACGGGCGTCATGTCTTCGGTTGACCGCGTGGCGACATCACTTTACAGAGGTGGACTATGTGGGTCCTAGATCCCAGTGACAAAAAGCGTCAATACTTAAAGTGCAGATGTGGCAACCAGATCTTCCTCGTCTATAAGGAACCAGTAAAGAGGAAGGTTCATGTGAGACACGCGTCGAAAAAGAGGCACGCCTACGAGTGTCCCGTATGCCACAGAAGTAAACGGATAGGAAAGGCAGGCGTTTCATAGTTAACCGTTCGAGAAAAATAACTCCGATGAAACTTCGTCATTACATTGGACTCGCGTGCTTGGTCACCGGCGCATGCGGGATATTTTCCGCGCATGCCCTTTCTCTCGAACCTCGAATCCCGAAAACTGAATCTCGAGATTTGAAGCGCCCACCCATCATCGGTGTCGCGCACATTGGACTGAAGACTGACGATATAAAAGCGGCGCGCGAGTTTTACGGACACATTCTGGGATTTCAAGAGCCTTTCAGCCTCGATAAACCAGGCGGCGGATTGATGCTCACCTATTTCAAAGTCAACGATCACCAGTACATTGAAGTCTTTCCGGAGCTCAAGAGCCCCACCGAAGATCGACTCTCGCACATTGCGTTTGAGACGACGGACATCCAAAAACTCCGGGATTATCTTGCCAATCGCGGCGTCACCGTCCCGAACTCACTCAGCAAAGGGCTGGACGGGAATATAAGTTTTATGGTGAAAGATCCTGACGGACATTCCGTGGAGTTCGTCCAGTACATGCCGGGCTCGCTTCACCGCCGGAACTTTGGCAAGTTTATGCCTGCCACGAGAATTTCCCAGCGCATCATTCACGTCGGCATTACGGTGCAGGACCAAGCCGCCGCGGACCGTTTCTACCGCGACATCCTTGGGTTTAAGGAAACCTGGCACGGCGGGATGAAGGACGATCGCACGGACTGGGTGGATATGCGAGTGCCTGAGGGAACCGACTGGCTGGAATATATGTTGAACGCTCACAACCCCACTCCACGTTCTCTCGGAGTAATGCACCACTTGGCGCTGGGTGTTCCGAGCGTGGCGGCAGGATATAAGACGGTTGTTGCGCGCGGCTTCAAACCCGAACAACCCAAAATCGGCCGCGACGGCAAATGGCAACTCAATCTTTATGATCCGAACGGCACCCGAGTCGAACTGATGGAGCCCAAGCCCGTCGAGAAGCCTTGTTGTTCGCCTTTCGTCAACTAGCGACTTATCAGGCAAACACAGAACACAAACGCCTCCCATGGACTGCGCCGGCTTGCCGCCGCTTTGGTAGGGGCGGTTCGCGGACGCCGCGAAAGTAGTCGCGTGTCCGGGAATCTAAAAATTCTCCAGAATGTCTGTTACCAGCGTGCGCGCCATATCGCGTGCGATGCGGTCCAGGGCAGCCTGATCTTCTTCAAAGAGCGATGGAGTGGACTGGCTGATCTGGTATTCTTCCCGGAAAATGTAATTGGGATTCGAGAACATCACCTTTTTGGTGTGCGAGTCCACCAGCTCAACGCTGGCAGTTACCTGGATCTGGAGAGTTGTGGCACGGCCGGTTTTAAGGTCGAAGGTGACTACGCCGGCGCGCACGTCATTCACCGTTCCTTTAAGCACCGCGTCGGCCTGAGCGGGGTCGGGCGTGATTTGGAATTTAGTTCGCTCAATAAACTCGCGCGTGATGGCGGAAGCAAGTTTTTGTTCAATGCGAAATTTTGGACTTTTGTTGGTGAAGATCGGAATGGCGATGGTCTTGATGTCAGGGGACAACCGGTCGCCGCGCCCTGCTTCGTGATAGCCGCAGGCGGTGGAGAGCAGGCAGAAGGCAAATAGCGGTAAGCAGTATGAGAGCCGCTGGGCGCGAAAAAAAAGGGGGGAAGATTTAGTGCGTGGAAAGTAGAAAAAAGAAGATACACGAAAGAGAAGACGATGTGAGAAGGGGTCAGCGGATTTTGGGTTTTTGCACATTCCAACTTTTGATCTCAAACGGTTTTCCATCGTTCGAGAGTCACTGGAGCCGAATCCCTTGCTTAAAGCTTTCCGCGATTTCCACGGCATTGACGGCCGCGAGGCGAAGATTGTCCACCGCCGCCCAAATCCAGAGTCCGTCCGAATGCCCGCCATCCGGCGTCAATGCGTCGACAATGATTTCACTTGAACCCGAAACTTCCACCTGAGTTGGAGGCGGCTCGGAGGCCTTTCTTACCCGAATGGGCTCGCCCGCCAATGCCTGGGTGAGCGCCCCCGTTGTTGCCGGCTGAACCAACTCCACATAAATGGAACAAGCCAGGGAGTGAAAAACGGGGCCATAAATAACTCGCAGAGCGGGCGAAGGAACGCGCCCGCCGAGGTAACTGGCTATTTCTTTTTGAACGCGGCTCTCCAGACTGACAATGTGCGCGCTCCGGCTGCGACCGAAACGCGGCAACAAATTAAAGGCCAGTTGCGTGCCAAAAACGGCCTGTGGAATTTTTTGGAAACTCAGCAAGTTCAGTGTTTGTTTTTGCAGTTCGTCGATGGCCTGTGAGCCGATTTCTGACACCGGTCCAAACACCTGGGCAACCACGGTCTTCATTGGATAACGCGCGGCAAGGCGCAAGAGAATCGCGCTCATAACTATAGTGGCCGGGTGTGCGGAGGCGAAGAATCCTGAAGCTGCCTCGGTGGTCATCCCCGCCTCACGGGCCGCGGTTCGGTCCAGGAATGGAACGGTCAAAACACCGCCCGGTTCCCCGGCAAGAGACTCGCTCATGTCAATCACTTTGCAGCGGGTCGCCGAGGCAAGACGCTTGGCTGAACTGAGAAATGGCGTCGCATCATTTTCGATCTCTACTTTTTTTCCTGCCGCTCGAAGAGGTCCGGCGAGAAAAACAACGTCCAGGTCAGACTCGCCCACGTCAGCTTCTGTTGCCACAGCTTCCAGGCCGCCGCTGAGGTCGAGAACAGGCAGGTCCGGCTCCGCGTCATCGAGAGCGCCGGGCGTGACCAATCTTGAAATGGGGAACTGGCGTTCTTTGAGGACTGCAAGAAGCTCTTTTCCCAAGAGCGAGGAGGCGCCGGTCACTGCAACCCGGAACCCGCCAGCAGCCTTATTCATGAGGCGTGAACCTCTTGGGGTGCGGGTGGATGGGGCCGAATTTTCGAAATGAAGCGAGATACGGGACCGGAGAGAGCGTAAGCCAAAGCGATGGCCAAGAGGACGGGTTCTGAGTAAGTCCACATGGCATAAATAATGATGCCGATTAAAATGATGGCCATATATGGCCGACGGCGGCGCAAATCCAGCGTTTTAAAGCTTGGGTATCGCACTTTACTTACCATCAGAAACGCGAGGACGCCCACAATGGCCAACCAAACGGGGCTCCAAACCCAATCGTTCACCGGCCATTTGATGCAGTGAATCAGGCCGGCGATCACTCCCGCCGCGGCGGGAATCGGCAGGCCTACAAAGTAGCGGCGGTCGGTTACCGGCTTTCCCGTATCGACGTTGAAGCGCGCCAGCCGCGCCGCTCCACAGATGACGAAGGCGAAGGTTACGACCCATCCGGCATCCTGCAAGTGCTGCACCAATTGCGTTCCCGCCAATTCCTCGATGGGGCGGACACCCCAGGCGAAAGCCAGAAAAGCGGGTGCGACGCCGAAGGTGATGACGTCGGCAAGCGAATCGAATTCGCGGCCAAAATCAGAACATGAATTCGTGAGGCGGGCGATTCGGCCGTCCAGCCCGTCGAAAATAACTGCCCAGCCAATCGCCTTTGCGGCGGTGTCAAATACCCACCGGGCTTGGGCGCCATCTGTTATCCCGGTGGCTTTCAAAGTTGAGATGATGGCGATATAGCCGCAGACCAGCGACCCGACAGTGAACAAGCTGGGCAGAATATAAAAGCCCCGCTGGAAACGTTCAGTCTTTCCTGTCTTTGAAATTTGTCCCGAGAGTTCCAAAAATTTCTCTCCCGCCTTAAATACGTCTACCGGGGCTTAGGGCGAGTTCGCCACATTGTCCCTGCAGGTCATACCAAGAATGCTGCTCCCTGCCCGTACATAATCGCCCACTCTGACGCGCAATTCAACCCCGGGGTCCATCATCACGTCCGCGCGCGAGCCGAATTTGATCAGTCCCACGCGTTCTCCCCGGGCCAGCGCGTCGCCCTGTCTCTTCCAGAATACAATACGCCGCGCCAGCACGCCCGCGATTTGCTTCACCACCACCACACCCTGGTCGCCGTGGAGGGTGAAAACGTTTTGCTCGTTCTCTACGGAAGCCAGCGGGTTTGAAGCCATCCGAAAGCTCCCTTTGCGGTAATAAATCTCCTGAATGGTTCCCGCAATGGGAGAACGGTTCACGTGGACATCAAGGGGCGACATAAAAATGCTTACCCGGCGCACGAGACGCCCTTCAAAAGTTTCCTCCCGCACTTCCACCACCCGGCCGTCAGCAGGGGAGACAATGGCATTGGGGTCCGTGGGAATGACGCGATCTGGATCGCGGAAGAAATTGAGAATAAAAACGGCGAGAATCAGAAAAAACGCGCCTGGCCAGTAAAGGCCAAAGCCAATGAGGCCGCCTGAAACCAGCAAGAGCGGCAACCCAAACCAGTAACCTTCCTTCACCATGAGGACAAGCTTCTCAGCGCGAACTGCCTTCCGACACTACCGGTTTCAATTTTTTTCATCATCCATAAGGCCACGCTCCCCTGCAGACCAGGGAACGCGGATGGCGCGCTGATTCAGTCGGGGCGTCCAAGCGGTGGCAAGCCGGGCGCCCCGGAGAAGTGCATCGATAACCGATGGCTAATGAGTCTGAGCCTGTTCGTGGACCAACATTTCCATTTGATCCTTGGCCCGCAATTTTAATTTCTTCAGCCGAATTTCTTCCAACTTTTCTTCTTCACTGAGGTAGGTTTTTGATGTTAATTTTTCGAGCTCGGCGGCGTAATGGGTGTGTTCCTTGTTGAGGCTCTGGTAATGTTCGTTAGTGGCCATCAACTGCTCCCGGGTGGCCTCGGCGACGCTGCTCACGGGTGGTTCACCTCCAAGTCGGGATGTCAATTCTGGAGTGAAGCCTAGCACACCCCCGGAGGCGGTTCAAGCCAGAAATAAAATTGTGTCATTCGTCCATCCTGATCCTGTCTGATAGGACAAGCCCCACGAATATTTGCCCCGAATCAAGAAATGAAGTAAGTGATTTAGAGCTGCAGGGACAAAACGTACGCATCTTCGGCGGGATCGCGATAATAATCCTTACGCATCGAGTGAAGGCCAAAGCCCGCCGAATAGTAGAGTTGCTGGGCCACCTTATTCGACTGCCGAACTTCAAGGAACACCTGTTTTGTCCCCGCCTGCAACAGTTGTTTTCGAGCCTCTTCGAGGAGTGCCTTCCCAATACCCTGGTGGCGATGTTCGGGATCTACTGCCAAATTCAAGAGCTCAGCTTCATCGATCAAGCGCAGGAACGCCACAAAGCCCATGACCTTGGGCGGCGTCATGGTTTCGAGTTCCGCGACTAGAATTATTCCGCCCGGATCTGCCGCCAGGCGGATATAGTCCGCTTCAAGCCAGCGCGCCGACTCCGGGGTCTTGTTCTGGATGGCAATCAAGGCCTGCAGATCCTGTCGCTCAAATTGTCTGATCTTCATCCGGCTCCGGAAAATTTATAGTTTGTGTGCCGCAGTCCTTAAATCTCGAGTAACGTTTCAACAGTACATTGTAACGCCATTATCAATCTGAATGGGCAATCACTCATTTGCGATTACGGACGCCAGTTGAGCTCCGCGTCCGGCCGCCGGATATACAAAGCGTCGAGGTCAGCGGGAGATTGTAATT
Organism: Terriglobia bacterium; assembly: GCA_035934315.1. Lineage (GTDB taxonomy): Bacteria > Acidobacteriota > Terriglobia > UBA7540 > UBA7540 > DASYXZ01. The sequence goes on from DASYXZ010000186.1 coordinate 8,668, forward strand.
TCCCTCGCCGGTGTGATTCCAGAGCTAATCGCGCTATGCTGCCGACAAGATATCCGGAAACGGTTTTCCATCGCAATGATTCGGGAAGATTCGCGCGGATCGCTCGTGCCGCTTGGTCGTGGTCGCGGACAATGCAGGTGATTGCCGCCCCCTTGCTCAATCTCTCGTCAAAAAAAGTTCGTAGGGCCTCCGGCGTCAGGACTACGCCTTCTCCATCCGGTTCGAAAGCGCCGCCGTCGGGATCGCGCCGAAAAAGTCCGAGATAAAATTCGCCGCGGCGCGCGTCCATGATCGCAGTCGCCCATTCGGTTTCAGGCTGGCCTTCATCCGCCATGGCGGCAAAGATCGAGATACCCTTGGTTGGACGCCCCATCGCCGTGGCCCAACCCTGGGTGGCGGCCACGCCGGTTCGAATTCCCGTGAACGATCCCGGGCCGTTAGCCACCGCAAAAAGATCAATGTCCCGCAGACTCAAGGGATGTTGGGAGAGTTTTACTCCCGCGTCGATCAGCGCGCAATCCAGCATTTGAAACAAGGTGACTGAGAATCCGGTTGAACCCGTGTTGCGAATATTTGCCAGGCACTCGAAATCGCGGTAAATCGCCAAGCCGCCGTGCTCGCTTGTGGTGTCAATCGCCAGAACCAGCATCGCATGTCATTATAATCTGAATCTGCGCCGACGGAGGAAAAGGCTGATGGGCAGAACTGAGTTCGTCACACTCCACGCAATTCGTCTTCAGTCATGCCAAAATAATGACCCACCTCGTGGAGCAGCGTGTCGCGGACCTGCCTGCGGATTTCATCGTCGGTCTTGCAAAGGGCCTCGATATTTTTCTGGTAGAGGAAGATGCGGTCAGGTGGGGTGGGGGAAAAAGTGCTCTTTTGGGTGAGCGGGACGCCATGAAACAGTCCCAGCAGCAATGTCCCCGGTTCCGATTCCTGCGGCGGCAATTCCTCAACAATGATGGCAATGTTCGTTAGTTTTTCGCGGAAGGCTTTGGGCAATCGTCCGAGCGCCTGCTCAACCAAATCCTCAAAACGGTTGTGATCCATCAAATACCTCCAACTGTCCCGAGTTTATCGCCTCGAAAGCCGGGCTTGGATAAGCGGCCCGCACGATATGCTACAATACCCATTTTACACTGTGATAAGGTGCAGAAGTGAGCGGCCCACGGCCGCTTTTTTCGAGGAGTTTTGAGCATGGAAACTATTGCTCTTACCCGGGTCGAGCTTGAAAATCTGGTTGAAGCCATTGCCCTGGAAGTGGTGCGCCAGATCGGGCCCGCGCCGGGCGCCTGGCTGAGCGAGGAAGCGGAGTGTGCGTGCGCCCATGCGTCACGCCCCGGTTTGGTGCAGTGCGTAAATGACCAGCCCGCTGAAGTACGCGCGCTGGCCCGACTGATGGATCACACATTGCTGCGGCCGCAGGCAAGTCGCGAGCAGATTGAGCAGCTTGCTGAGGATGCCCGGCAATGGTGTTTTGGAACCATCTGCGTGAACCCTGCCTGGGTGCCGCTGGCGTCGGAAAAATTGCGCGGCTCAGGAGTGAAGGTCGCGGCCGTGGTGGGATTTCCGCTGGGTGCCACGCTGACTTCCGTTAAGCGCGCGGAGGCGCAGGCCGTCATCCTGGCTGGAGCTGAAGAAGTGGATATGGTGATGAACATCGGAGCCATGCGCTCAGGTGATCTCGAGGCAGTGGAGAACGATATCCGCGGCGTGGTGGAGGTTTGCCACGCGGGCGGCGCAATCCTGAAAGTTATTTTGGAAAATGCCTACCTCTCCGAGCAGGAAAAAGTGGAAGCGTGCCGGATTGTTAAGAAAGCGGGCGCCGATTATGTGAAGACGTCAACGGGATTTGCTCCTACGGGCGCGACGGCGGAAGACGTCCGCCTGATGCGCGAAACCGTGGGCCCCGAGATGGGAGTGAAAGCCGCAGGCGGCATCCGCAATTTGGCCGACGCGGTGAACATGCTCGCAGCCGGCGCTACGCGCCTGGGTACCAGCGCCTCCATTGCCATTCTCGATGAAGCTGCCGCCGCTTTGGCCGGTATAATGCCACAGTCCATTCCGGCGTCGGGCGTTGCCGGTCAAGCAACCCGTGGATACTGAAGTTTTTCGAACGAACGCTTTATTGAGTCAGCGCGGGACAGTGCTCAACAGAATCACCCTTTAATCATCCAATGCCTGAAACCGCCAAAATCCCGGCACGGCCGCTGGAATTGACAGAGCTCCTCACCTTGCTTCTCGAGGTGGGCGAGCGAATTAATTCCACCCTCGACCTCGACGAGCTGATGGTGCGCATATCCGAAGTAGTGAAGCGCGCCATCCAATATGATGTCTTCGCCATTCTTCTTTTAAATGAGAAAACCCAGGAACTGCGAATACGGTTTAACGTCGGCCACCCTGAGAATATTGCCCGCAATCTGCGTATCAAAGTGGGTGAGGGCATTGTCGGGCGCGCCGCCCAATCACGACGCTCCGTGCTGGTGAACGATGTGCGAAAAGATCCGGCGTACATCCAATCATTGCCGGCCGTGCGCTCGGAGTTGGCCGTACCCCTGATTGCCAAGAACCGCGTGGTGGGCGTGATTGATCTGGAAGCCCCGTGGCCCGATTTTTTTACCGAGCAACACCAGAACTTACTCGAACTCCTGGCCGGCCGCATGGCGATGGCCATTGAGAATGCGCGACTCTACCGCCGCAGCGTTCGTCAGGCGCGCACGCTGCACCTCTTGAATGAAATCAGTCGCGAGGTGAGTTCCGTCCTGGTGCTGAAGGATTTGCTGCGCAAGATCGGAACGCTGACCAAACGCCTGATCGATTACCACCGCTTTAGCATCCTGCTGGCTGACGACCGGGCGCGGGTGTTCAACAACGTGATCTCCCTGAGACAAGACGAGCGAATGCCGGAAAAGTTTACCGTCAACTTTGGACAGGGCATTGTGGGCGCGGCGGCCAGTTCGGGGAAGACAGTGGTGGTGCCCGATGTTAGCAACGATGCCCGGTACATCTCACTGAATCCTGAGACGCGATCGGAAATGGCGGTGCCCCTTATTTACCGGGAACGCGTGATCGGCGTGGTGGACCTTGAAAGCCCGCAACCGGGCTATTTCACCGATGAGCACGTGCGTATTTTTTCCACTCTCGCGCCGCAAATGGCCATCGCCATTGAAAACGCCCAGCTTTTTGAGCGTGTGGTCCGAAGCGAAACGCGACTGGAGCGCGACCTGCAGCGCGCGCAAAACATTCAGATGCACTTGATGCCCGGAATCGTTCCCTCTATTCCCGGACTCGAGGTTGGCCTGCGCTTTAAGCCGGCGCGCGAGCTGGGCGGCGACCTCTATGACTTTTTGAGTTACGGCCGCGAGCGCCACGTTATTGTGATTGGAGATGTGAGCGGCAAGGGCGCGCCCGCTGCCCTTTATGGCGCCATGGTCAGCGGCATCCTTCGCAGCCTCGCCCCACAGCGGCTGGCGCCTCCTGACATGCTGAGGAAGCTGAACGTGATGCTTCTTGAACGAAAGATTGAGGGCCACTTTATTACCCTGACCTACGCCATCTGGGAGCCCAAGACCCGGATGTTGCGCCTTGCCAATGCCGGCATGCCGTTGCCGCTGCTCATCCGAAAAGGACACGCCCAGCCCATCCGCGTGGAAGGTGTTCCCCTCGGATTGCTGGAAAATACCGACTATGAGGAAACTCAGTTGACTCTTGAAAAAGGTGATTTGCTGGCGCTCTACTCGGATGGATTGGCGGAGGCCGCCAAGCCCACTCACGAGGAGTTTGGCAATCGCCGAATGGAGAATCTGTTGCGCGAAAATGCCCGTAGCCCGGTGAATCAAATTATTGAGATATTGTTTGCCGAAGTCGCCCGCCATGAGGCAGGCCATCCGCAGCGCGATGACCAGACGCTGCTGTTGGTGAGGGCTCGGTGAGGGAATTGAAAGATTGAGCGAGTGAGTCAAGGGCAGGAAATTGGAAATTAGAAAATGGAAACTCGCGAGGTTGTGCCAGTTTCCAGTTTCGGTTCTTACGCGATGAGTGCATTCCAGTACAACTCGAACACTTTTTTCTGCGAAGACGTTTCCGTCGCTTTCATTGTCGAGCGCTTCGGGACACCCACCTATATTTACAGCCAGGCCGTCATTCTGGACAACTACCGCCGGCTGGAGGCCGGGCTGCGGGGCACCTCCACGCTCATCTGTTACTCCGTCAAGGCGAATTCCAATTTAAAAATTCTCGATTTGCTTCAGCGCGCGGGGGCTGGATTTGACATTGTTTCCGGCGGAGAGCTTGCCCGAGTGCAAAAAGTTGGGGCGCCACCGGAGCGCGTGGTTTTCTCGGGCGTGGGCAAAACGGAATCAGAAGTGGACGCCGGGATCGCTGCAAGCATCCTGATGTTCAATGTGGAATCGGCAGGAGAGTTGGAATTAATCGAAGCGCGGGCGCGCAACGCCGGCAGGCGCGCCGGCGTGGCCATTCGTGTGAACCCGGAGGTTGAGGCGGATACCCATCCGTACGTTGCCACGGGCCAGGCTATCCACAAGTTTGGCGTGCCCAAGAGCGACGCCATGCCGCTTTACCGTCGCGCCGCGAGTTCCCCGCACTTGAAAGTCCTGGGCGTGACTTGCCATATTGGCTCGCAGATTCTATCGCCTGATCCGTTTCTTAAAGCCCTCGACGAAATTCTGGACATCGCCGGACAATTGCGCGCTGAGGGTATCGAAGTGAAATATCTCGATCTGGGCGGCGGGTTTGGCATCCGCTACAAAGACGAACAGCCGTTGGACGTGGAACAGCTCACCCAACTACTCGCGGCGCGAATGAAGAGCCTTCCTTATCAATTGATTGTCGAGCCCGGCCGCGCGCTGGTGGCCGGGGCGGGGATTCTTGTGGCGCGCGTTCTCTATGTGAAACGCAACCAACAAAAAAGCTTCGTGGTTGTGGATGCAGGCATGAATGACCTGTTGCGGCCCTCGCTCTACGGTTCTTATCACGGCGTCGTGCCCGTGGAAAAGCGGACAGGGAAAAATCTGGTTGCCGATGTGGTGGGTCCGATCTGTGAGACGGGAGATTTCCTGGCGCTGGATCGCGAACTCCCCGAAGTTTTCCCGGGCGACCTTGTCGCCCTCCTTACTGCAGGCGCGTATGGATATGTCCTGGCTTCCAATTACAACAGCCGCCCGCGGCCCGCGGAAGCGCTGGTGCACGGCAGTGAAGTGGAATTGATTCGCCGCCGGGAAAACCAGGATGATTTATTTGCGACAGAGAATTTCTGAAGGCAGACATGTCTTCCCGGTATGGTGTGGAAATTGTAGATCACCCATTCAAGTGTCGGCCGGGCCCGGCGCCAATGGCACTTCTAATTCTGGTTCGTCAGCATCGTTCCGGTGGCGCGGGCGTTGGTGCCGTCACAGTAAAAGGTCTGGATATTATGCTTGCTAGCCGTCGCGCCGATGGTTCCGGCGTTTAAGATGTTCGCAGGCCAGACGAATGTGCGGCCGCCCGTGGGATCCTGGATGATGTCAAACACCAGAAACTCGCCCGCCGCGCAATTCGAGAGCGTCGAGCTGGTTACATTCCCGGTAAGCGTAATCGTTTGCGTGTTGCCGAGCGAAGCATCAAAGGTAGGCGTGGCGGAGAAGGTGACGGAGTTTAGATTAGGTTCGACAGAGCCCCCTTGGGTGATCCCCCACTTCACAGTCTGCGCGTGGTTTGTGCCGGTCAGGATGTAGCTGGCTGCGCTGTCAGCAGAGGGGTATAAGCGAAGCGCCTCGGTGGTCCCTGATCCCGTTAGGAATGTACATCGGTCGAGCGCAATACAATAAAAGCGCACCTGATTGTTAGTTATATCGCGGAATCCAAATGCGTTGGTTCCAAATGACCCTGCATTCCCGCTGGCAGCCTCCGCCCAAGTGCCGCCGCCTGCGGAAGTGTTTTGGAAATACCGAAGCGTGTCGCCAATCGCGCTCGTTTGAAGTCCGGCAACTTCAATGATATTGTGGGTTCCGCCTCCTGAATTGTCCGTGACGGTCAGGTTTGAAATTTGATTGGTGTTGTCACGAATCGTCCAGTATTCTCCGCCACCTTGAATTGTAAAAGTCTGAACGCTAGAGATGTAGTTATTTGCAATTGTAACGCCGTTTGACGCACCATCGGCGGCGCTTGAGCCAGTGATCGAAGTTGACGCATTGCTCTCCAGCCATGCGTTTTCCAATCTGAAATCTGTTCCCGGAATTGCTACAACCGCCCCGGTGTTCGATTCAATGTCGCCATACTTGATTTCTGTGTGGGCGCTGCGAAGCGCACTAAAGATAGTTGTTATGCCTGTGTTCAGATAAATCCATGAATTTAAGACAGTCGTGACGTTCGCCGAATTTGAAGCGATTCCGGTCCCCCCTTTATCCCAGAGAAAAGGGACTGACGGCCCCGTTTGACCTGTAATAACCGGATGGTCAACGAGGTTGTTGTAACAAAAGTAGGGACTGGAAGCGAAATGGAAAAAGTTGGCAAAATTCCCCGTGCCATTGCTCATGTATTGAATGTCTTTGAATATCGATGTTCTGAATCCGCTCATCTCAATCGCGGGGCCGGTGGAGCCCGATGTGTTGGCCTGAACCGCCAAGTTGCTGATCCTCACGGTGTCGCAAGCCGAACCCGCACAGCTAAAGATGGGCTGATTGGCCGCAGACGCCCGCAGAATCGTGGAGTCTATCCCACTGCCTTCAATCTGAGTAATCTGCGTTGCAAAGCCCGAGACGGGCAGCACAATATTGGGTACGGTATAAGTCCCCGCGCCCAGTAACAATCTCACTGGCTTTGTAACACCTGCAAATGGGTTGATGCTCCAAGTCTGCGCTCCCTGGAAACCTCGCGCGTCCACCGTACCGCCCGTAGAGGGCAATGCCGTGATACAAGTGCTGATTTTTTGGCTTTCGTCGTTCGTCAGCGGCTGCTGAGCGTCGGCCATGCACGTTTTATTTACGAAGTCGAATCCGCCGTTGAAGTGGGCGGGCGCGCTCCCTTTCGTATTTACGCTATAGTTGGTCGTGCCCACGCCGTTCTGGTCATCAACCAACAGACCAGAGTTTGTCGTCACTGTTCCAGCGGTTCTGGCGTTGGTCTGAGCCCACAATGAAGTCATTTGGTTTACGGTACCAGAACCATCCTGCTCGGCGAAGCCGCTTGCACCCACCAATAGAGGTATACTCGTCGTACCTTCATTGAAGACGTCTCCCTCGTTGGCCTCTATCAACGGCGAGCTACCAGACGTTTGCGTATCGACAGCAATTCCGTCCATTCCAACGATCCCGGCGGATGCCACATTACTCTGATTCACATAAGTCAGGCAGGTGGTCCTGGCGTTGGCAGCGTTGAGACATCCAAAAACGTTGTTAGCTGCATTGAAATATCCAGGAGTAACCAACGAGTTAAATAAGTTGGCCGCAGGCCCTTCGAAAAAGTGTTGAAAGTTGTCGCCACTCGCCGCGGGAATCGTCACGCTTCCTGTCCCACTGGGGGTGAGCGTGATGTTCTGATTTGTCCCCAGCGCCGAACATCCGACCGATCCCGCTGAACTCATTGCGCACGGCAAGGGAGCGAAGCCCGCGCCGCGCATGTCCGTGATGGTTGTGATCACGTTGCCGGCTGTCACCACTTTGGCTATGGGAATCTGCCCCACGGCGAAGTTTGCCGCCTGGTTTACGGATGGCAGACAGGTGTTTGCCGGGTCGAGATAGACCAAGTTCGTCGCCGCGTTCACCATCGTCAGAGTGCCGGCAGCATAAGTAACAAGTGCGGGCGGATTGCCGCAGTAGGCCGAACCCGCCGCCAGATTCAGCGTCAGTCCGGCACCGGCCGTGGGCCAATAGCCCGGCGCAACACCATTGACATATTTGGCGTTGGTGCTGAAAATCGGGGCGGTGCCTGTGCTCGTCTGCTGACCCATCCCTATTCCCGTTTCAAGAAGGATCGCAATGAGCAGGGCGAGCGTTCCCGCGAGAGTCCTAGGTCTCAGCGAATATCGGCCATTCAAAGGTCGCCTAAGATTCTTCCAAGTCATCAATTTAATTTTCATAGTTCCACCTTTGGTCATCGGATCCAGTGCGGCTTACCAAACCTGCACGCTCGCCGTGATTCCAACATCGGATGCGGTCAGATATAAGTTGCTGGCATCAAACATAACTCCCGGTTGAAACCAGAGAGCCCCGCCGGAAGTCATGTAAATCATTGCGCCGAGGGGAGCCCGTCCCAGACTGTGATTCACTGAAAAATTGCCTGCCGCTGGAGCGGTCACTGCCAGCCGGCCATAGATTTTGGTGGCGTTGGTCACCGTGGTTACGTGGGTGGGGTCGGTCGTCACGCTACCGAGAAATGCGTCGCCTGTTACAGCGGGGACTCCCGTAAGGTTGAAATAAAACCCAGTAATGGAATTCCACCAGAGGTAACTGGTGGAACTGGCCGGCGCCGACCCCGGAGCGGGAGTGGAGGGCGCCGAGCGGGCGCCCTGCGCGTAGAGGACTCCCGCTGAAAGACCGGGGATCAAGTTGGCCGAAGTTGCGAGCGTGAAGCCGGAAATGACACCGGAAACGCCCCGGTCCTTCAGCCACGCCGCGACCGTGCCCGCTGCCGTGACCGCGTTCTGGACGTCGTTCGCGTCTTGCAGCAGCGAGTCAATGATCTGCCAGTTGGTGTCCATGTCCGCTTCGTAATTACTGCCGTGCTGCGGCTCAATGATTCCTTTGCGTGGTAAAACAGTTCGGACGACCGCCATATTGACCTCGATTCAGTGGGCTTGATACGGTCCCGCGCCGTGGCCAGGACGTGTAAAGCGATTTGTGTTAGCCGGACAGCCGCGTGGCGATGGAGCGCACTTTTACAAACCCGCCATTGGTAATTGTTTCGGTTCCGTTATTCCAGTAGTGCACTTCGCAGTGTACGAGCCCCGGGTTGGCCTCATTCTTTTCCTCCACCCAGAAATCCATGAGGAAAAGAGTTCCGCTGGCGTCATTCACGCTGGCGCGCGCGGGTTTGGAGGTGGCGCCGGCGGTTTGCGCGGCGGCGTCTGGCGAGCGGGAACACCAAGCGGCAACTTCGTATTCGAGCTCCGTCCGCCCGTAGATGTAACCGTCCACCTTGCTGGTGGGAATCTGCACGACCTCGCCATTCTTGTACCAGCCGTAAAAAGTTTCAGGCCGTACCGTCGCAAACTTGGCGTTATTGGAAATCTTGGTGATCGAATAGTCCGTCAGCGGCT
>DASYXZ010000193.1:0-1764 GCA_035934315.1 Terriglobia bacterium
TTGGCCGCGATCAACGGCGAGCTCGGCAGATTCGCGCCCCAGCTGCTCTTCGGCACATCGCCCGCAACAAAGAACATCACATGCGGGTACCAGCTCTTGGCCCCGTCGTTGAGGTACTGTTCCTTCGACATCATGTAGCACATACCGCCGGGTTCCAGCGCAGGCACTTCCCCGTGATCCAGGGCCGCCGCCAGTTTCTGGTCGATCTCCGCCTTCGACTTGCCTGCCAGCACCAGCCGGGTCTTCGTCAGATAAACCTGTACCACAGTTTTGGCCGCCACCGCATTGAAGCAATTGGGGGAGCGGAGTTTGGGATTCCAGAACTCCGGATCATTCGTCGACTTCGCCCAGGATCGCCCCACAATGCAGAGAAAACCGTTCGTGCCCTGCACGGCGGTCGTGTATCCGCCCCGCCCCATCACCATCACCGTGGCGCCGTCCGAGATAGACGCCGGGGCCGCGCTGCGGGCCAGCGCGATTTCCGCATCTCGATTCATCAAATACTCATCAATCAAGGCCATCTTCGGGTACTTCTTCTTCAGATCCGTCGGCGATTGCGCCTTGACCCCTGTCGTCACCAAGAGCAGCAATGCAAAAGCCACCGCTACGATTCTTCCCAGAGTTTTTCGTGCAATTTTATTGAGCATGTTCAAGAGCCTCCTGGTTACGAGATTCGTTAGTACGTTTTTGTCGAGAGAGACTAACCTTATTTCAGTCTCAGAATGCTCGCTTCCATCAGGGGCTGCAAGGATGATGTGATGAGTCGCGGGAATTCGGGTCGAAGTTACGCACAGTGAGCACGAAATGTTGAGGATTGAAAAGGATTGCGGACGGGGAGCGTTCCCGAGAACAACTGGTCCTGAAAACTCAAACTGGCGCTTCCTGTCAGCGATCCAAATTTTGGCGCACGGTCCCGAGCGAGTTGCCGGCAAGCCGGACTGCGGCCTGAAAGCTGTGTTTCTAGTTACTCTGAATTTTCGTCTCGTGGGTTAAAACGGACTTCCAGCCTCCGTCCTTCCAAACCAATACGTCAGTTTGGCGCTCCGTCACGTCGAAGGGTTTACCTTGGAACATGCCCGAGGTTCGAACCTTCGTCGTCACCAGTGCGACATTTCCGTACAGACGCACTCTGGGTTCCAAAATTTCGAATGTCTTTCGCGTCAAGTAACCCGACTTTATTCCATCGGCGAAGATCAACTTCCCCTCGCCCACGCTACCAGACGTAGCAATAACGGCCCAGTCATCCGCCAGCAAGCGTGTAATTCCATCCGCATCATTATTTGCCATTGCCCGCGCGATTTCCCGCTCCGCCGCCAACGCATTCTCCGCAGTCGGTCCCCCCGCCGGTTTTGCCTCAGATATGGTTACGGATGTGGTGAGCAAACTTACCATGAGCCCAAACACGAGCCCCGCCATCGACATGATTGAACCGGCCTGCATCGTTGCACATCCACGCAATCGCATTGTTGGATCTCCGAAATTTATTGTCCGGTCACGACTACCGCAGACACGCAGTTATCCGCCATGAAAGGTGTCGTTGCCGAGCCAAAGCTCGGCAAGCGACTTGAAATTCCCCTTATAGGTTCGCGTGACGATGAACTCCTTGCCGTTTTTTAGACGCAACAAGTATTTTGTTGGCGCGTAGGGACGAATTTCGTCGACCCAGACTTTGTTTACTAGGACTGACCTATGAATGCGGACGAAGCCATACGCCTTCAGCTTTTCCTCCATCTCGGAAATCGACTCGCGCAAGCGATGGGAACC
>DASYXZ010000201.1:0-33488 GCA_035934315.1 Terriglobia bacterium
CGCAGTAGTGCTCGCACTTCTGCTCGTTGCCGCGCTTGTGGTCCGGTGATGGCCACGGCGGACGGAGGCCTGATCGCACAATCGTCGACCGGGCAATATGTGACGTTCGACCAGAACGGGGTGGCTAACGGCATGATGGCCGGTATGCCGACCTAAACCTGGACTCAAAATACGCACGAGTTAGGGTCCATCGACCTGGTGGCTCCGTGCGGGAATGAGCGACCTAATTCTCAAGCTGCTTTCTCGGATTCAATGTCAACCGTGAGAAAAATAAACTCCGCCAGCATTCTGAAGCTCGCCGGGGTACTCATATTCTTGTTCTGCTTCAACTCCGGTTGGGGTGGGCAGCAGACAGCGCCGTCCTCCGGCTACCGGGGCTGGAAAGTTTTCGGAGGCACTCCGGATAATATTCACTATTCCGCTCTTCGCCAGATCAATCGCGACAACGTTAAAAATCTCAAAGTCGCCTGGACCTATGATTCGGGAGATGCCTTCCCGGGATCGGAAATGGAGTGTAACCCCATCATCGTCCACGGCACGCTTTACGCGACGAGTCCCAAACTCCGTCTGATTGCGCTGGACGCCGCCACGGGCAAGCTGCGCTGGAGTTTTAATCCGAATTCGGGTGGCGGCAAATTGGGCAAGCGCCGCAATCGCGGCGTCAATTATTGGGAGGAGGGAAACGACCACAGGATTTTTTACGCGGTGCAGCAATATCTCTATGCCATCAACGCCGAAACAGGGAAGCCCATCATCACCTTTGGCGAATCCGGACGCGTTGACCTTCGCCAGGGACTCGGCCGCGATCCCAAGCTCCAGTCGGTTTCCTCCACCAGCCCCGGCGTGGTTTACAAAGACCTCTTGATTATGGGTAGCATCGTGAGTGAAGACTTGCCTGCTTCTCCGGGCGACATTCGCGCCTACGACGTTCGCACTGGAAAAATTCGCTGGACGTTCCACACCATTCCCCACCCGGGTGAATATGGCTACAAGACCTGGCCGAAAGACGCGTGGACTTACATCGGCGGCTCAAATGACTGGGCCGGAATGAGCCTGGATGAAAAGCGCGGCCTCGTTTTTGTAGCCACCGGATCTGCCGCCTTCGATTTCTATGGCGCGAATCGAATCGGCGACGATCTTTTCTCCAACTGCCTGATGGCCCTGAAAGCTGAATCGGGAGAACGCGTCTGGTATTTTCAGGGCGTTAAACACGATCTTTGGGATCGCGATTTCCCCGCCGCTCCGAGCCTGGTTACGGTGAGGAGAAATGGCCGCGCGGTGGACGCGGTGGCGCAGATCACCAAGTCAGGTTATGTCTTTGTCTTCGATCGTGACACCGGGCGGCCTCTTTTCCCAATCAAGTATCGCAAAGTCCCGGCCTCGGATGTGGATGGCGAGTTGACGGCCAGGACTCAGCCTCTTCCCACAAAGCCTCCTCCCTTCGCGCGTCAGCAGTTCACGCGTGACATGGTCACCAACCGGACTCCTGAAGCGCACCGCGCCGCCCTGGCGCAGTTGCAGAAACTTCGGAGTGGCGGACAGTTCACGCCGCCAAGCCTTCAGGGGACTGTCATCTTTCCCGGATTTGATGGTGGAGGGGAATGGGGCGGGCCTGCATTTGATCCGGAAACTGGAATGCTTTATGTGAACGCCAACGAGATGGCGTGGATTCTAAGGCTGATCGAGCGGCCGAGAACCAAAGACCAGGCGCGCGCCGGGCAGGTTTACGCCGCGCATTGCGCCAATTGCCATCGGCAGGATATGCGGGGAAGTCCGCCCGAGTTTCCATCATTATTAAAAATTGGTGAGAAGTACAAGCAGGAAGAGATTGCGAAAATCATTCGCGAGGGCCGCGGCCGGATGCCGAATTTCACTCCCCTCGGTGAAAACGTTATCGAGGCGCTGGCTCGCCTGTTGGCCACCGGCAAAGATACGCAGTTTGCAACGCCGCTCAGTGAACAGTTCCCGCGCCCGCTCAAGTACATGATGGACGGTTACAACAAATTTCTTGACCCTGACGGTTACCCCGCCGTTGCACCGCCCTGGGGCACCCTCAACGCCATCAATCTGAACGAAGGCGAAATCAAATGGAAGATTCCTTTCGGAGAGTTTCCGGAGCTGGCTGCCCAAGGAATGCGCAACACGGGCAGCGAAAATTATGGCGGGCCTCTGGTGACTGCGGCGGGGCTTCTGTTTATCGGCGCCACCAATCACGACAATCAATTCCACGCTTTCGATAAAGCCACAGGAAAACTGTTGTGGAGCGCCACGCTGCCCGCGGCCGGGAATGCCACGCCGGCCACCTATCAAGTGAATGGGCGCCAGTTTGTTGTAATCGCCGCCGGAGGTGGAAAGTCGGGCGCAAGTTCGGGCGGGAGCTACGTGGCCTATGCGCTCCCTGAATAATCAATTCTGCAAATAATTCTTGCGTAGCACGGGAGTTGTGAGGCGTAATAACGGCGGCTCGCCGCGCGCTTGCCCTTTGCCTGATGGATAAGCTTATATACTCGCATGAAAAACTATCGACGGTTTTCCGGTTTTTTTGCCGTGCTGATTCTCAACTTGTCATTTAACATTTTGTTTTCGCCTGGCGGGGCTCAAGGATCGGAAAAGACCTGCACCCACGGTAACTATCTCGTATACATTGGCACTTATACCGGGCCGAATAGCAAAGGCATTTATGCTTACCGGTTCGATCCGGCCACGGGTGGGCTGACTTCGCTTGGGCTTGCCGCGGAGACCACGAATCCTTCGTTCCTCGCCGTTGATCCCATCCGCAGGTTTCTTTATGCGGTGAATGAAATCGGCAACTATCAGGGCGGGAATAGCGGCGGCGTGAGCGCCTTTTCCATTGACCGCGCAACCGGCAAACTTAAACTTTTGAATGAGGTCCCTTCGCGCGGCGCTGACCCTTGTTTCGTTTCTCTCGATAAATCAGGGAAATATGTTTTAGTGGCGAATTATACGGGGGGGAGCGTTGCCGTTTTTCCGGTGCTCAAAGATGGCCGCCTGGGCGAGGCCACGGCTTTTGACCAGCATCACGGCCAAAGCGTGAACCGCGAGCGCCAACTCGGGCCGCACGCGCACATGATCAGCGTGACTCCTGTCAACCGGTTTGCCCTCGCTGCGGATTTGGGGCTGGATGAATTACTCGTTTACCGCTTTGACGAAACGCGCGGGGCGCTGGAGACGAACGAACCGCCATTTGTCAAGGTGCATCCGGGAGACGGCCCCCGCCATTTTGCATTTCATCCAAACGGCAAGTTCGTCTATTTGATTTCTGAAATGGGTGGCACCGTCGCCACGTTCTCCTATGATGAGGCAGGCGGAGTTTTGACACAATTGCAACGGGTCTCAACCCTTCCCAAAGATTTCCAGGGCCAAAACACCGCGGCTGAAATCGCGGTACACCCTTCGGGCAAGTTTCTTTACGCGTCGAACCGCGGGCATGACAGCATCGCCGTGTTTGCCATCGATCCGCGCAAAGGCACGCTTACGCTCATCGAGCACGTGAGCACACAGGGAAAGACGCCGCGCAATTTTGCCATTGACCCCACAGGGTCGTTCCTCATCGCCGCCAATCAGGACTCGAACAACATCGTGATTTTTCGCATCGATCCTAAGACTGGCCGCTTGACCCCAACGGGAAAAACGGTCGATTTGCAGTCGCCCGCGTGCGTGACGTTTGTGGGAGAGTAGTTCCGCCCTGCGATTCCATGGATTTGGGCGCAAACTTCGGGACAATGAACATTGAACGCCTCAGAAGAATCACGATAGAGGAGGGCAAGGGCGGCGGCCGACCTTGTATTCGCGGCCTGCGAATACGAGTTACCGACATTCTGGATTTGCTGGCTGCGGGCGCTTCCTTTGAGGAGGTTCTCGCGGACTATCCATTTCTTGAAAGAGAAGATGTTTTAGCCGCAATTGAATACGCCGCGCGACAAGCTGACCACTCGGTACTCCAGGCTTTGTGAAGTTCCTCGTCGATAACCAACTACCTTTCAGGAAATAGCAGGATTCCCTGTAACGAAGCGCCACGAATTCTCAAGATTCGGGCTCGTAATTAAGATTCGGCGCCAGCCAGCGCTCAACCGTCCGCAAGTCCATGCCTTTGCGGCGGGCGTAGTCCTCCACCTGGTCGCGGCCGATTTTACCCACAGCGAAATAGTGCGCTTCCGGGTGGGAAAAATACAGACCGCTCACCGAAGCGGCGGGAAGCATGGCAAAACTTTCTGTCAGTTTCATCTCGATATTTTTTTCCACCTGAAGCAGGTCAAACAGCAAGCGCTTTTCAGTATGGTCGGGCGAAGCGGGGTATCCGGCCGCCGGACGGATACCGCGATAGCGTTCGTGAATAAGGTCATCCACGCTCAGCTTTTCCGTTTTGCCATAGCCCCAAGCCTCGCGGGCGCGCTTGTGCATCAACTCGGCCAGCGCTTCGGCCAGCCGGTCGGCCAGGGCTTTGGTCATGATGGCGTTGTAGTCATCATGATCGCTTTCGAATTTCTTCACCAGCGGGTCGATATTACCGCCCGCCGTAACGGCGAACCCGCCCAGATAATCCGCCTGCCCGGACTCGCGCGGCGCCACAAAATCCGCCAGCGCATAATTATAATGCCCGGGAGCTTTTTCCATTTGCTGCCGGAGAGTGTGGAATGTGGCAAGAACTTTCTGGCGCGTTTCGTCGGTATAGATTTCAATGTCGTCGCCGAGGCTGTGGGCGGGGAAGAAGCCCAGCACGGCACGCGCGGTGAGGAGTTTCTCCGCCACAATCTGCTGTAAAAGTTTTTGCGCATCATCCAAAAGCTCGCGAGCCTTGGGCCCCACATCGGGAGCGTCCAGAATTTTAGGATACGTCCCGCGCAGTTCCCAGGCCTGGAAAAACGGACTCCAATCAATGTAAGGAACGATTTCTTCAAGCGGCACGGGATCGAAAACACGAATGCCGGTGAAACAGGGACGCGCTGCGGGCGTGGCCGCCCATTCGATGGCGGGCTTGCGCCGGCGCGCTTCCTCAAGATTAAGCAACGGCGCAACTTTCGGCGCCTTGTGTTGTTGGCGAAGTTTGTCCTGGTCCCGGCTGTTCTCCGCGGCGAACGTCTTTTTTAATTCCGGGCTCTTCAAATTCCCCACCACGCCGACAGCGCGCGAGGCGTCCAACACGTGGACCACCGGCTGGGTGTATCCGGGCGCAATCTTCACCGCCGTGTGAACGCGGCTCGTAGTCGCGCCGCCAATCAGAAGCGGCACGGTAAAACCCTCGCGTTCCATTTCCTTCGCCACGTGGACCATTTCATCGAGCGAGGGCGTGATCAGCCCGCTCAAGCCAATCATGTCGGCGCCCACATCGCGCGCCGTCTTCAGGATTTTCTCGCAAGGCACCATCACGCCCAGGTCGATAATTTCATAATTGTTGCAGCCGAGAACCACGCCCACGATATTTTTCCCAATGTCGTGGACGTCGCCCTTCACCGTGGCCATCACAATCCGGCCTTCCGCCTGCCTTCCACCGGTCGAGAGTTTCTCCGCCTCCATGTAAGGGAGCAAATGGGCCACGGCTTTTTTCATCACGCGCGCGCTCTTGACCACCTGCGGCAAAAACATTTTGCCAGAACCGAACAGATCCCCCACCACGCTCATTCCAGCCATCAGCGGGCCTTCGATCACTTGCAAAGGTCTGGCGTATTTCAGGCGCGCCTCCTCCGTGTCGACTTCGATAAATTCCACGATTCCTTTAACCAACGCGTGCGACAGGCGCTCCTCCACTGACCCTGAGCGCCAGGCATCCTCTTTCACCTCAGCTCTTCCGCGTTGCTTCACCGAATCCGCGAAGGCCAGCAGGCGCTCGGTGGCATCGGGGCGTCGGTTCAGCAAAACATCCTCGACGAGCTCCAACAGGTCGCGGGGGATTTCCTCATAGATGGCGAGCTGCCCGGCGTTCACGATGCCCATGTCCATCCCGGCGCGAATGGCGTGGTAGAGAAATGCCGAGTGCATGGCCTCGCGCACGACGTTGTTGCCGCGGAAGGAAAACGAAATATTGCTCACCCCACCGCTCACTTTACAGCCGGGCAGCTCCGCCTTGATGCGCCGCGTCGCCTCAATATAATTGACGGCATAATTGTTGTGTTCCTCCATCCCGGTGGCAACCGTAAGGATATTTGGATCAAAGATAATATCCTGAGCAGGTATGCCCACCTGTTCGGTGAGAATCTTGTAGGAGCGGGTGCAAATCTCAAATTTCCGTTCCACTGTGTCCGCCTGGCCTTTTTCATCAAACGCCATCACCACCACGCCGGCGCCGTATCGTTTGCAGAGGCCGGCGTGATGTTTAAAAACTTCCTCACCCTCTTTCAGGCTGATGGAGTTCACAATGCCTTTGCCCTGCACACACTTGAGCCCGGCCTCGATCACGGTCCATTTGGAGCTGTCGATCATGATGGGCACGCGTGCGATGTCAGGCTCGGAAGCAATGTAGTTCAGGAATGTAGTCATGGCCTGCTCGGAATCGAGCATGCCTTCATCCATGTTCACGTCAATGATCTGTGCTCCGCCCTCCACCTGCTGGCGGGCCACGGCCAGCGCGTTTTCAAACTGGCCGTCCAGAATCAGCTTGGAAAATTTGGGCGAGCCGGTCACGTTGGTGCGCTCGCCGATATTCACAAAATTGGTGTCCGGCCGGATGGTCAGCGGCTCCAGACCGCTGAATCGCGTATAGCGTTCCGATTGTGAAATGACGTGAGGTTTAAGACCGCGCACTGCTTCCGCGATGGCTTTGATGTGCGCGGGCGTGGAACCGCAGCACCCGCCCACGATATTCAGCCAGCCGCTTGCGGCGAAATCGCGAAGGTCGGCGGACATGCGCTCCGGCGTCTCATCAAAACCGCCAAAAGCGTTGGGCAGACCGGCGTTCGGATAACAACTGATATAGACGGGCGCGATTTGAGAAAGCTCTTCGATGTACGGCCGCATCTGTTTTGCGCCCAGCGCGCAGTTAATGCCCACGCTCAGCAAGTTCATGTGGGACACCGAAGTCCAGAACGCCTCCACCGTCTGGCCGGAAAGCGTGCGCCCGCTCTGGTCCACGATGGTGACGGATACCATGACGGGCAGGCGGCGGCCCGAGTCCTCAAAAAACTGGTCGATGGCAAAAAGAGCCGCCTTGGCGTTCAGCGTGTCGAAAATCGTTTCGACCAGCAACACGTCTGCGCCGCCTTCCACAAGCCCAGAAGCCTGTTCGTAATATGCCTGGCGAAGTTGATCGAATGTCACGGCGCGCGCCGCGGGGCTGGAAACGTTCTGCGACATTGATGCGGTGCGGCTGGTGGGCCCCAGCGACCCGGCCACGAAACAAATGCGGTCGGGATTTTCCGCCATAAATTTATCCGCAGCCGCGCGAGCCACGCGGGCGCCGGATTTATTCAGTTCCAGCACGTGGTCCTGAAGCAGATATTCCGCCATGGAAATGGCGTTGGCGTTGAATGTATTGGTCTCAATAATATCCGCGCCCGCCCCAAGGTATTGCCGGTGGATGGCCTCGATCAGGTGCGGCTGGGTGAGGTTCAGCAGGTCGTTGTTCTGCCGGAGGTCTTTCGAATGATCGGCAAATTGTTTGCCGCGATAATCCTTCTCACCCAGTTGGTGAGCCTGGATCATGGTGCCCATCGCGCCGTCAATGATCACCAGGCGTCGGGCCAGCAGTTCTTTGAGTTGTTCGATGCGATTTGGGGAACTAATTGCGAAAGTTGGATTCTCCTTGGTCAATTGTTTCGAGCCAGGCGGACGCCCTTCCGGGCGCGCTTCGCCTCCTCTTTATAAGATAACACGACTGCCTCACTTTACGGGGATTTGGCGCGGGTGTTGCCGAAAGCGTGGAAGCAACTCTGTGTTGCTGACGGTTACTTCTTCCCGGCGCGCGAAGAAACGAATTTAACACAAACCGCACAGAACAGTGACCCTGGAGACTTCAGCTAAGGCGCAGCGCCGCGGCCGTCATGTCGTCCCGCTGGATGTCCGAGGAGGTAAAGGTATCCACCGCCTCAAAGACGCGGTTGAGAAGAATCTCCGTCGATTCGTGCCGGTTCAAATGGCAAATTTCCAGCAGACGCTCGATGCCAAAAGGTTCCGAGGCTGGGTCTTGGGCCTCGGTCAGTCCGTCCGTCGAAAACAGGACGGTGTCACCCGCATTCAGTTGCACCGAGTAGACATCGTAATGAACGTCTTTGAACATCCCGCAGGGGAAGCCTCCGTCGCCCAACTCCCGGCTGCCCGCCTCAGAAATGTGAATGGGGCGGGGGCTGATGCCCGCGTTGCCGAAGTGAAGCTGCCGCGAGGTTCGGTCAAGCACGGCATACTGCACCGCACAGTAGCGCCCGCCCACGTTGCGCACAGCCAGTCGACGATTGAGAAACCGAAGCACGACGTCCGGCGGTTCTCCGTACTTGTGGATTCCACACAATGTCCCCACGGCGAGCGCCGCATAAAGAGCCGCGGGCATTCCTTTGCCGACGACATCACCGAGATACAGACCGACCAGATTGCTATCGCCAATGGAGAAATAATCCAGAAAATCGCCGCTGAAGATGTTTGCCGGCCGGTACTTAAATTGCAATTCCACCGCGGGCAAGTGGAGCGGCCCGGTGGGCAACATGGCCTGCTGGATGTTGAAAGCCTCTTCCAGCGACGCTTTATACAACTGCTCCGCTGATATCCCCGGCCAGTTGTCAAGCCCTTCGAGTAACGATGGTTGAGGTCTCTTCTCCATAGGGAGTGAATGGCCGCGCGCGGCCGGCGCGTCTGATTCCATCGCCATGATTGCCATAATCCCGTTGGGAATTTTGTGGCGCGCGCCCTGATGGCGAGAGCCCCAAGCGCAGTTCATACTATAGCGGAAAAAGGGTTGGAAATCTTAAGTAACTTGCGGGCGTGGAATTTCACGAAAGGAAATTCCGCGTCTTTTTCTCGCTGATTGTCACGATTCGAGGACTCGTTGCGCGAGCTCCTGATACTTGCTTGGAACGTGGCGGAGTAAACCCGCCGCTACACTTTCTCTTCCGGCTCGTCGGGGACGCCAATCTTGGCGAGGCGGTAGCGCAGAGCGTTGCGGGACAATCCGAGGAGACGCGCGGCCTGGCTTTTATTGCCGTTGGCGCGGTGCAGCGCCTCCTTAATGATGTCATCCTCAAACTGTTCGAGCGTTTGTCCTTCGGGGGGAAAGGGCACGGCAGCGCCAGCCCCCGTTGCCGCGCTCGCGGAGGGCGCGCGGTCCAGCCGGATATCACTCACGTCGAGCACCGTGCCGCTTGCAAGCGCCACCGCGCGCTCAATGATGTTCTCCAGCTCCCTCACGTTGCCGGGCCAATGAAATTCCATCAAAATTTTCTGTGCGGCGGCGGTAATTTCGGTGATGGGTTTGCCCGAGTCGCGGGCAAAACGCTCAATGAAATAATCGGTCAGGTAGGGAATATCCTCTTTATGCTCGCGCAGCGGTGGGATGGAGATGGGCACAACGTTCAGGCGATAAAAAAGGTCTTCGCGAAACGTTCCCTGTTCGAGCGCGGCGCGCAGGTCCTGGTTGGTGGCAGCCACCACGCGCACGTCAACTTTCAGTGTCTTGGTTCCACCCAGGCGCTCGAATTCGCGTTCCTGAAGCACACGGAGAAGTTTGACTTGAGTGCTGCCCGGGACATCGCCGATCTCATCCAGAAAAATTGTTCCTTTGTCGGCCAGCTCGAATTTGCCCGGCTTCGAAGTGGCGGCGCCGGTAAAGGCTCCCTTCTCATAACCAAAAAGTTCGCTTTCCAGCAGATTTTCCGGGATGGCTGTGCTGTTGATTTTGATAAATGGTCCTGAAGCTCGCCGCGAGTGCTGGTGGATGGCGCGCGCGATCAAATCCTTGCCCACGCCGCTTTCCCCGCCCAGGAGCACGGTGGAATTCGATGGTGCCACGCGATCGACGGTGGAGAGAACCTCCTGCATTTGCGGGCTGCGTGCCACGATGTTTTTGAATTCATACCGATGGCCCAGAGCCTCGCGCAAACTCCGGTTCTCCTCGCGCAGGCGGTGGACGTCAAGTTCCTTGCGGACAATTAATTTAATTTCTTCGAGCGAGAAGGGCTTCAAAACATAATCGCTGGCGCCCGCCTTCATCGCTTCAACGGCGGTCTCCACGGTTCCGTAAGCAGTCATTACGACCACGGGAATCAAGGCGTTGGTCCGTTTGACCGCCTGCAGAAACTCCAGGCCGTTCATGCCCGGAAGCTTCAGATCAGTGATCACGAGATCGATTTGTTCCTGTGCCAGGATTTTCAGCCCGGCTTCCGCGTCGGCTGCGGCGCGAGTGGCAAAGCCCTCTTCGACCAGAGTCAATTCGAGCAAGCGGAGCATCTTCGGTTCGTCTTCAACAATTAGAATAGTGGCCATAAAAGGTTGAACCACAAAGGCGCAAAGTCACCAAGAAAAGCAAGAGGGTTAAAAGCTCTCCATCGCTTATCCCCCTTGGTGTCTTGGTGGTGAAATTATTCTGCCTCACCAGGTAAGAATACCCTAAAACACGTCCCTTTCCCCTCTCCGCTTTGGCAGTCGGCCACGCGGATCCAACCGCGATGATCATCGACTATTTTCGACACGATGGAAAGCCCCAGACCCACGCCGGTCTTTTTGGTGGTAAAAAAAGGATTGAAAATCTGTTCCCTGAGCTCCACCGGGATACCCGGCCCATTATCCTCGATTTCAATCAATACGCCCCTCCGGCCTGAATCCTGGAAGCCCCCGGCGTCATGAGTCTCAGATATCGACACGCGGATTTTACCGTTGCCACCGGCCACGGCTTCATAAGCATTCAGGAAAAGATTTGTAAAAACCTGCTCACAAAGCCCCGCGTCCACGGGAACCTCCGGCAAACTTGCAGCGTATTGCCGCTCAACGAGCACCGCCGCATCGGGCCAGCGGTCGTGGACGGCCTTGAGGGCGCGATCGACGAGGGCCGGAATGGACTCCGGGCGTTTCTCAAGTTGAGTGGGTCGGGCAAAATCCAGAAAGCGGCTGATCAGCGCATTCAGCCGGTTCACTTCGCTGGAGATGTTATTCGCCAGTTCGCTCGAAAGCGCCTCATCAGTCTTCAAAGCCTTGTGGAGCATTTCCGCCGATCCTTTAATCACACCCAAAGGATTGCGGACCTCATGCGCCAGGCCTGCCGAAAGCTGCCCGAGGGCCGCCAGACGGTCGGAGCGGCGCGCCTCTTCCTTTGCGTCCTCAAGGCGGCGATTGGTGTCCGCCAGAGTTTCGGCCAGAGTTTGATAGCGCGAAGACTGGCGGCGGTTCTCCATCACAATTCGGTTCACCACCAGGGCGGCCAGAAAGATGAAAAGGTTCCGAATCACCAACTCGGTGATGTCAACCGCAGGAAAAGAATATTCCATCAGGGCGGGGATCAAGTGCGAGCAGTAGGCAAGCGAGCCGAGCGCCGTCCAAAGAAGCGTTTGCAGGGCGCCGAAGTCCATGGCCGCCGTAATCGCGGGCAAATAGTAAATGGGGTAGTAACTGCTGTTGATGCCCCCCGTGTGGCTGACCAGGATTGTGGCCAGCAAAATTTTGATGAACACGCAGTAAGCGCGGCCGCGTGGCCCTGCAACATTGATGAATTGACGTTCAAAAATTTGGAATAAGCCGATGCCGAGGAGAGTGATTTGCTTGTGAACCTCGAAGATGGGATCCAGGACGGCAAGGCCCGCGAGAAATACGAGCCACAGGAGGTCCATCCATGCAAAGGTGGGACGTTCTTGATCAACCATAGCGAGATTACAGGGTACAGGGGATGACGTGGAGAGGCAAGAAAGGTTACGAGTAAGATGGTCAGCGCCACTGCGCCAGGGCGGCTTTCATCTCAGGTTCCGGATCGATGCCCAGAGCGTCGGCTATGCGGTTGATGTAATTGAAATAGGCAATGACTTCGACGGCGTCAAGGATATCGCGGTCGGTAAGTTTATTTTTGAGCAGCGTCTCCAGGTCCTGGGGCCGAACGGCGGCGGGAGTGCGCGTGACGAGTTCGGCGAACTTGCACAACGCGAGTTGGCGCGGGGATAGTTTGGCTCGGCGATAGTTGTGTTTCACGTGTTCGGCGAGCCCGGCGTCTTTGGATTGTTCACGGAGATCCTCCCCGTGCGCTTCGATTCAGTAGAAACAGTGATTGGCCCAGGACACCACGGTGGCCACCATTTCTCGCTCCGCCCGCGACAGGCCTGAAGGCCCGTGCATAGTTGCCAGATACAATTCTATTGAGGCATGCAGCGCCGGCGGATTCAGACTCTGCACCTTGAGAATATTGAACACCTTTCCCGCCCGGCCCACCGCCTTGTCATACTCGGTCTTCAATTCACCTGTCGCGTCCGCCGGCTCTATCATTTTGATCCATGCCATTTTTTCGCCTCATGATTTTTGGAAGAGCGGAAATTAGAAATTTGTAATTGGCTCATCAACCGGGCGCTCAATGTCTAAATTCTCTTTTCTATTTTCCAGTTTCTAATTTCACTTTGTAGAGTTAAAAGTCACACCCAACTGCCAGAAAAGAAATCCGACCTCGTCGGTGGCCTGTTCGATTCTCTTGGTAATGGACATGCCACCCCGCGAATGGCCCGCCTCGGTGTCATAACGAAGCAACACCGGGTGGCCTGACCCCGTCGCGGCCTGAAGCAGCGCCGTCATTTTGCGCGCGTGGAGCGGGGCGACGCGCGTGTCTGAGTCGCCAGAGGCAAGCAGCACCGCGGGGTATTTCGTTCCCTGCCGCACATGATGATAGGGCGAATAGGCGTATAGATATTTGAACTGAACGGGGTCGTCTGAGGAGCCGTACTCTGCAACCCAGTACCGGGCAACCAGGAATTTCTGGTAACGGAGCATGTCGAGCAAAGGATAGCCGCAGTATACGGCTCGGAAAAGGTCAGGACGCTGGGTGAGCGCGGCGCCAACCAGCAATCCGCCATTACTCGTGCCCATGATCGCCAGGCGTGAGGAATTGGTATAACCGTTCTTAATCAACCATTCGGCGGCGGCGATAAAGTCGTCAAAGACGTTCTGCTTTTTCTCGAACATTCCGGCCTTGTGCCACGCTTCGCCAAATTCGCCACCGCCGCGGAGGTTGGGGACTGCGAAGACACCACCCTGCTCCACCCAAACCGCCGCCAAATCTGAAAAATAGGGCGTTTCGTTAAGATTGAAGCCGCCATAACCCGTCAACAGGGTCGGATTCGAGCCGTCGAGCTTAATCCCTTTTCGGTAGAGTAGGAACATCGGGACGCGAGTCTTGTCCTTTGATTCATACCAGAACTGCTTGACCTCAAATTTTTCACTCTGGATCGGAACATTCAGCCGCGCCCAAACGCTTTGGTTGCCTGCCGCGACATCGTAGCGATAGATGGTGTAAGGCACGACGAAAGAAGAAAATCCATAAAACGCTTCCGGGCTCGACCATCGCGAGCTGACACCCTCCACTGAACCGATGGTGGGCAGGTCGAGATCGCGCAGGAATCGCCCTTCAGTGTCAAATACCCGCACGTGCGAGCTTGCATTTTCCATGTAATCCACCAATAGCTTGCCCCCGGCCAGCGACATCGATTCGATTGCGGACTTACTCTCCGGAATCACTTCGCGCCAATGGTCGCGCGCGGGGTTCTTGAGATCGACAACGAGAATTCGTCCGTTGGGCGCCTTCCAATTGGTGTGCAGGAAAAGTTGGTTGCCTCCGACCGACCCGAAAAAGCGCGCCGCGATATCGTTTACCAGAGGCTTCAAAGGCCCTTGAGCGGCTAAATCCTGGTAGTAGATTTCCGTCTGGTCCGCAGCCGCCCCGTGCAGGACGTGGATGATCAGATAATGCCCGTCCTCGGAGAGATCGACGCCGATGATTTTGTCGAGTCCCAAGCCTTCTCCGAAGATTTGCTTATCCGTGACTGGGTCCTCGCCCATGGCGTGAACGTAGACGCGCGGGCCGTTGGCCTCAAGACGCGAATAATAGGCCGTACTCTTGTCGGGCGTCATGGAAAAGCCGGAATAGCGAGCCCTGGGAAAGTGGTCGGGTAGCGCCTGATGCGTGTCCACATTGAGGAGTTGAATCGAGACTTCATCTTCACCGCCATGGCGGAAACCATAGGCAATCACGGCGCCGTCATGCGAGACGTCTATCAGATTGACCGAAGTAGAATGGTCAGGGCTTAGAGGGTTGGGATCGATCAAGACTTCATCCTTCCCTTCGAGGCCTTTCCTCATGAAAAGAATTGCCTGGTCCTGGCTCGCCGGCCTTTTTCTGAAAAAGTAGCGGCCACCGCGCTCCACGGGAGCTTCAATCGTCTCAATCCTCATCAAAGCGGAGAGGCGCCGCTGGAGCGACTCGCGGCCGGGCCAAGTTTTGAGCAGCGATTGAGTGTACTTGTTCTGTGCATCAATCCATGAGCGAGTCTCCGGGCTTTGCTGGTCTTCAAGCCAGCGATAGGGGTCCGCGATCTCAACGCCGTGCAGCGTCTCCTTGAAATCATCCTTGCGCGTTGCCGGAGGTCCTTGAGCGCGCCCCATCGAGGCGCACAAAACCATACTCCATGCCGTGAGCACTATCGTCGCCAGCTCAGGCGATGTGCGAATCCTGCGGTTCAGATCAGAAGAGAAGGAACTTTGATTCAACATTTTGGTTATCCCCCTCGTATCTCCGAGATTTCCCCAGCCCTGTCCCACGATCGGGAGATTGCCGGGAGTTATTACCCATACAGAGATGAAGCTGGTTCATAAGCCAGCCAACCCATTTCAGCTTTCTGAATTCTGGTTTCCAATTTCTATTTTCCAGTTTCCATCTTTTCTTACGTTTCACTAAAATCCATTGTCGCCGGGCGGATGCGGAAGCCGCGCGTCATCACGACGACGAGTATCAGTCCGAACGCGAACCATATTCCGCCCACGGCCATTGCCGTCCAGTCGAGTCCCCACCAGATCCAGGCGCAGAATGCGAAGCCAAAAAGAGGCAGCACGGCGTCCTGAAAAATTTTGCGTTGGCGCCCGGGAACTCCGAGAACCGAGAACTGCCAGAAGGCTGCCATGTTCACGCCCATGAAACTGACGAACGCGCCAAAGTTCAAAACCTCGGCAGCTTTTTCAAAGTTGAGGAAGAAGGCTCCTGCAAAGGCCAGCGCGCCGATGATGGCAATATTGTAAGTAGGGTTCGAATTCTTCGGGCTCAGATGGCCAAAGCAGCGCCGCGGCAGGATGTTATCCCGCCCCATGCCAAACAGAATCCGCGCCGCCCCCAAAGTTCCGGTAAGGCCGCTGCCCAGGGCAGCGACAATCAGCACCGCGCCCATGGCATGGAACAGCACCGCGCCGCCCACCCGCCGGCAGACGTCCATGAATGCGGTTTCCGGATTGGCAAAATGGAAATCGGGCCAGACGAGCTGCCCGAGATAAACCTGCAGCCCGCTAAACGCTCCGGTAAAAAGCACCACCAGCACGATGGCCAGCAGCACGTTGCGGCGAGGATTGTGCACGTCCTCGGCCAGCGTCGTCACGCCGTCAAAGCCGATGTAGGTGAGCACGGAAAACGACGCGCCGGTCCACAGGGCGCGGAAGCTGAAGGTGGCCGGATTGTAAAACGGCTGGGTGGAAAAAAGCCCGCGCGCGCCCTCCGCAAGAAAAAGATACCGGACAGCGAGCGCCAGAAAAACAATAATCACCAGACACATGAAGGCGAGCAGCACGCGGTTGGCGATAGCGGTGGCATGGACGCCGCGCAGATTCAGAAAAGTGAAAATGCCCGCGACCAACGCGGCCTCAATCACGTAGGGAATCTGCGGCAGGTAACGCGAATGAAGCGCGGTGGCAATCCAGACGGTGTTGATGAGCGGTTGCAGCAGGAAGCCGAGGAACATGGCCCAGCCCGCCAGAAATCCGAGGTACGGATTCAATCCCCGGCTCACGTAAGTGTAAGCGGAACCCGCCGAAGGATAGAGCGCGGCCATGCGGCCATAACTGATGGCGGTGACCAGCATGGCCAGCATGGAAATCTCCATGCAGGAGAGAAAGTGGCCGTGCGAAAGTCCTTCTGCCACGCCGTAAAGTGGAATGGCGGCGATGGGTTGCACCAGGACGATCCCGTAGAAGATGAGGTCCCAAAGTGTCAGGACGCGCCGGAGGTGTGACGCGTCAGTTGCGGACTTTGCCGGGACTGATATTACGGGATCTGCCATGGCCGAAGTTGGGACGCGCTCACCTGTGCAGAAGGAGCGCCACCGCGAAGTATCTCACGCTCTGAAAATAAGCCAACAGAAAAATCAATTTTGCGCAGCGATTGCCTCTCCCGCCGGTCCAGAGTAGAATCTGAAGGTCATCAATGATGGAGTTGATCCAGATCGAAGTGTCGCGCCCTCCTGTCCGCCGGCCGGAATGGCTGAAAGTGCGTCTGCCGGGCGGCGATAATTTCCACGAGCTTAAGCGCCTGATGCGGGGGCACAACCTGCACACCGTCTGCGAGAGCGCGCGCTGTCCCAACATCGCCGAGTGCTGGTCGCATCGCACGGCCACGTTTATGATTTTGGGCGACCTCTGCACGCGCCGGTGCGCTTTTTGCGCCGTGCCCAAAGGACTCCCCACAGAAATCGATTGGGCTGAGCCAGAGCGTGTGGCGGCTGCCGCCCAATCCATGGGGCTTCATTATGTCGTGGTTACTTCGGTGGACCGCGACGACCAGCCCGATGGCGGAGCGAAAATGTTTGCGCTCACCATCGCCGCGTTGCGGCGGCAAATTCCCGGCTGCAAAGTGGAAGTGTTGATTCCTGATTTTCATGGGTCAGACGAAGCTCTGGAAATCGTTCTCGGCGCGCGGCCGGACATTTTGAATCACAATATCGAAACTGTGCCTCGACTTTATCCCGTCGCCCGGCGCGGCTCTCGCTACCAGCGCTCCCTGCGTTTGCTCGCTCATGCGCGTGAGTTGGAGCCCGCCATCCCCACGAAATCCGGCCTGATGACGGGCCTGGGTGAAACGTTTGAGGAAATTTGCGCGGTGCTGGCCGACCTCGGGGCAGCCGGTGTGGGCATCGTGACCATTGGCCAGTACCTTCGACCTACCAGTGACCAGTTGCCCGTGGCGCGTTTCTATACGCCGGAGGAATTCGCGGCTCTCAAGCAGGAGGGCATGCGCGTGGGCATTCGTCACGTCGAATCCGGACCGCTGGTTCGCAGTTCGTACCATGCCCACGAACAGGTGGAAGCATTGGGCGATTAAGTGATTTTGTGATTGAGCGATTGAAAAGCGGAAACTGGAAATTGGAAACTGGAAACTGGTCTGTCGAAATTTACGCCAAGTTTCGATTTTCTAATTTCCATTTTCATTTTTTCCCGGCCAGCGCTTTCTCCGCCGTCCGGTGAACAGCCTGCTCCGTTTCTGAATTCTTTCCCTCCGTGTTTTTGATCACTTCCCGGAAAAGCGCGTTGCCTTCCGGAGCATTTCCCGAGCGAAGCTGCATATCAGCCGAAAGCAGCATCCAAAGTGGGTTGTGCGGGTAATCGCGCGCCAACTCCCGAAATAATTCAAGCGATTGCATGTACTTTTTTTCACTCTCCCGCGAATAGTTCTTTGCCAGGAAAAATTTTGCTTCCCCGCGGACCAGATCGCCTTTTTCAGAAGCTTGCTGAATTTGTTGCATGCCCAACTCGCGGTTACCTCCGGGCACGTTGCCGAGAACTCTTAAGAGCTTGATGGCTGGGGGCAGCGTATCGATAAAATAGTTGTAAGTCCCCAGGCCCAGATAAGCGTCGGTCAGGCGGGGATCCAGCTTGAGGGCGGAGAGCAAAAGCGCACGCATTTTTTTACCGGCTCGCGTGGTGGAAAGATCTTTTCCCCGCATGCCGGAGAGGCGGGCCTGGAGCCCATAGGCCATTCCCTCATAAAGAACGTTGCGGGCAACGTCTTGGTCAGCGTGAATGCGAGCTTCCGATAACCTGATCGTGGCATTGGTCAAATCCGAAAAG
Organism: Terriglobia bacterium; assembly: GCA_035934315.1. GTDB lineage: Bacteria > Acidobacteriota > Terriglobia > UBA7540 > UBA7540 > DASYXZ01. The sequence goes on from DASYXZ010000201.1 coordinate 18,007, forward strand.
TGGTAATCCAAGGGTGAAATGTCCTGGCGGGCGACGTCGAAAACGTCCGGGTCAAGCAAATCGGCCGTAGTGAAGTAAATTTTCCACCAAGTCGCCTGGGCCTCCAGAACGTAGCCCAGGGGAGACTTTGTGTCGGTCAATTGGACCTGGCGGAAAATCTCGATGGCCGCATCCAGGTCGCCGTCCATCATCAGATCAATCCCGCGACGGGCATATGCGCGGTCTTCGGATTCCGGAATAGCTGCCAGCCGCGCGGCCGCGCGAGGCCCGGCGGCGTGGCTGATTGCGGTGCATAACACCAGCAGCAGCGCGACTTTGATTGTGGGAGTGGTCGCGATCGGAAATTTCGCTTTATTGCTTTGCAAGCTGCATCTCTCCTCACCGGCTGCGCGGGTAAAATTATTTAAACTCGAACCCAAAAACAAATTCTCAAGAAGCATAGCCGACGAACAATTAAAATTGCAATCATGTGGTTTTCCGGGGTGCGTAGTTGACAGGTTCAGCCGGCCCGCGATATGGTTGCTTGCAGCCAGGACGTTATTTGATCAGGAGAAAGATCATGCGAAGAATAGTATTAACCACTATGAGTGTAGCCGCTCTGGCGGCGATTTGGTTATCCAGCTCAAATCTCCACATGACAGCCCAGGAAGTTCAGGCGCCGGGCGGGTGGAAGATCCATGACCGCAACCGTCCGCAGCCGCCCGTCATTACACCGGGCGAGTGCAGCACGCAGGGCCACCCGGGCCGGCCGCCCTCTGACGCCACAATTCTTTTTAATGGCAAAGACCTCTCGAATTGGGAAAGCCTGGACGGAAGTCCGGCGAAATGGAAGGTGGGAAAAGGCTACTTTGAGACCGTCCCCAAGACGGGGAACATCCGCACCAAGGCGAGTTATGGCGACTGCCAGCTCCACGTGGAATATATGCCGCCCAATCCGCCGCATGGCGTGGACCAGGACCGCGGCAACAGCGGCGTGTATCTGCACAGCCTGTACGAAATCCAGGTGCTCGATTCCTACCAGAGCAAAACTTATCCCGACGGGCAGGCGGCCGCCGTTTACGGAGAGTATCCGCCGCTCGTCAACGCCTGCCGTCCGCCCGGCCAGTGGACCACCTACGACATTATTTTCCACGGCCCGCGTTTTGATTCAGACGGCAAGCTCACGCGTCCCGCCACCGTGACCGTGCTGCACAACGGCGTTCTGGTGCAGGACCACGTGAGCCTGGTGGGCCCCACCGAACACATGAAGCGCCTGCCTTATCATGTGACGCCGGATAAATTGCCCTTGATGCTCCAGGACCATAACCATCCGGTGCGCTATCGCAATTTGTGGATTCGGGAATTGGGAGAGGGGCAGTAGGTACACGCAACCAAGGTAAGCAGCGATGCTGCGAATTCCGCTGAGAGCGGTTTACTTCCGTGGGAATTCGCGGTCCAGTGCCAGATTGAGTTCCAACACATTCACCCGCGGCTCGCCCAAAAATCCAAGCTGGCGTTCCTGGATGTGGCCCGCGATTAGTTCATTTACTTTCTTCAAAGCGACGCCGCGCGCCCTGGCAATGCGCGCCGCCTGTGCTTCGACGGCAGCGGGGCTCAGGTCCGGATCCAGTCCGCTGGCGGACGTGCTGACCAGATCAGACGGGATGGGTCCCGTGTAGTCCGGGTTTTCCTTGCGGAATTTATCCACTGAAGCTTTTACGCGATCAATTAATTTCTGATTCATCGGGCCGTAGTTTGAGCCGCCCGACGAAGTGGGATCGTAGCCGTCGTTGCCGGCGGCCGAAGGCCGCGGCTGGAAATACCCGGGCTTGGCAAAGTTCTGGCCGATAAGTGAAGAACCTACCACTTGGCCATTTACCGAGACGAGACTGCCGTTGGCTTTATCGCCGAATAGCAATTGGCAGAGGCCGGTGACTACTCCGGGATAGATGATCCCGGTGAGAATGGTAAAGAAGAGCGTGATTCGAATTGCGGGATTGAATTGTTTGAGCATCATCGTCTCCTTCTTGAGAAATCAGAAAGCAAAAAAGACCTGGTGGATCATGGCGTTCTGACTTCTGACTTCACTGTTCACGCCAGCCTCATCCAAACCAGCAACTGGTCAATCAGCCAAATTCCCGGGAACGGCGCGATGATTCCACCCACGCCATAGATCAGCAGGTTGCGGCGCAATAAACTGGCCGCGCCTTGCGGCCGATACTTTACGCCGCGCAAGGCGAGCGGCACGAGCGCAATAATAATCAGCGCATTGAAGATCACGGCCGCCAGCACGGCACTCTGCGGCGTGTGCAGATGCATGATGTTCAATGCCCCCAAAGCCGGATAGGTGGTCATAAACATGGCCGGAATAATGGCGAAGTATTTGGCCACATCGTTGGCGATGGAAAAAGTAGTGAGCGCGCCGCGCGTGATCAACAATTGTTTGCCGATGGCCACCACATCCACGAGCTTGGTGGGGTTACTGTCAAGGTCAACCATGTTGCCGGCTTCTTTGGCGGCGGCCGTGCCGGTATTCATAGCCAGGCCCACGTCGGCCTGGGCCAGCGCCGGAGCGTCGTTGGTACCGTCGCCGGTCATGGCCACCAGGCGGCCTTGTCCCTGCTCTTTTTTGATGTAGTCCATCTTGTCTTTGGGCGTGGCCTGCGCCAGGAAGTCATCTACTCCTGCTTCTTGCGCGATGGCCGCCGCAGTAAGTGGATTGTCACCGGTGATCATCACAGAACGTATACCCATGGCGCGGAGTTGCGCCAGGCGATCGCGCATGCCACCTTTAACGATATCCTTCAGATGGACCAAGCCGAGCAGACGCGGTCCGTCCGCCACGGCGAGCGGAGTGCCGCCGGAGCGCGAGATTCGGTCGGACCCTTCCTGGAAAGAAGATGGCGCCGTCCCGCCCTCGTCGTGCACGAATTTGATAATTGCCTCCGTGGCGCCCTTGCGCAGGTGGCGGCCATCAAAATCCACGCCGCTCATGCGCGTGTAAGCGGAAAATGGAATGAATCGCGCTTCCAAATCCCGGACCTCGCGGCCCCGGAGGCCGTACTTCTCTTTCGCCAAAACCACAATGGAGCGCCCTTCCGGCGTCTCATCCGCCAGGCTGGAAAGCTGCGCAGCGTCAGCGAGCTCCGATTCAGATATGCCCGCGGCGGCAATAAACTCGACGGCCTGCCGGTTGCCCAGCGTGATGGTTCCGGTTTTGTCGAGCAGTAGCGTATTGACGTCGCCCGAGGCTTCCACGGCTTTGCCGCTCATGGCCAGCACGTTGTGCTGCATCACGCGGTCCATCCCTGCGATGCCGATGGCGGAGAGCAAGCCGCCGATGGTGGTGGGGATCAGGCACACCAGAAGAGATACGAGAACCGTCACCGATGGAACGCTGCCCGCGCCTGCTGAGGCGACGCTGTAGACTGCGTAAGGTTCAAGCGTCACCACCGCCAGCAAAAAAATGAGGGTCAATCCCGCGATCAAAATGTTGAGCGCAATTTCGTTGGGAGTCTTTTGGCGCTCGGCGCCCTCTACGAGGGCAATCATGCGGTCCAAAAAAGTTTCGCCGGGATTGGAAGTAATCTTGATTTGAATCTTGTCTGACAATACCTTGGTCCCGCCCGTCACGGCGCTGCGGTCTCCGCCTGATTCACGAATCACGGGAGCGCTTTCGCCGGTGATGACGGACTCATCCACGGTCGCGATACCCGCGATCACTTCGCCGTCGCTCGGAATCAGGTCACTGGCTTCGCACACGACAATATCCCCGGCGCGAAGTTTTGAAGCGGGCACAATCTCGATTTCGCCACTCGCGACTATCCGCTTCCCCATGGCGTCAGTCTTGGTCTTGCGCAGGGTGTCCGCCTGGGCCTTGCCCCGCGCTTCGGCCATCGCTTCAGCGAAATTGGCAAACAGCACGGTGAACCAGAGCCAAAGGGCAATTTGGAGTTGGAAGCCGATACCAACTGCTCCCCTGAAGATGTCGCGCAGCAGGAAAACCGAGGTGATAGCCGCGCCCACTTCCACCACAAACATCACCGGATTCTTGATGACGAGGGCGGGGTTTAATTTGATGAACGATTCTTTGGTTGCCCGCTTGACGATCTCAGGATCAAACAAGGGGCGGGCGAGCACCAGCTTTTTGGGCAGGAGCGTCTGGACATCATCAATCGTTTTCTGCGGTAGGGCTGTGGCCATATTTAACTCCAGATCGGGAAGTGCAATGCTTGCAAGATAGAGAAAAGCTTGCCCTGGTGTAACAGAAAGTGTTCGACAATCGGACCGAGGGCGAGAGCGGGAAAGAACGTGAGCGCCGCAATCAGGATGACGGTTCCCACAAAAAGGCCGATGAATAAGGGCCCATGCGTTGGAAAGGTCCCGCTGGTCGCTGGGATCTTCTTCTTCTCCGCCAAGCTGCCTCCCACCGCAATCAGCGGAATCAAGAACAGAAAACGTCCGATCAACGTGGCCAATCCCAGCGTCAGGTTATAGTAAGGTGTATTCACGCTGATGCCGGCAAACGCGCTCCCATTGTTTTCAGTGGCGCTCGAATATGCATACAGGATTTCGCTGAATCCGTGGGGACCACTGTTGTTGAGATTGGCCGTCGGCGGAACGCTGGCAGCAGGCGCGGGATTCGGTTTGCCCGCTGCGGGATTCCAGTATTTGCCATGGTCCCAATTGAGTTTGACTACCGAGGTGACGCCAGCAAACACCAGGATGCTCAAAGATGTGGCGATGATGGCCAGCATGGACATCTTGACTTCTTTGGATTCAATCTTCTTGCCGAGGTATTCCGGCGTGCGGCCCACCATCAGGCCCGCGATAAAAACCGCCACAATCGCGTAAAGCAGAATGCCATAAAGCCCGGCGCCCACGCCGCCAAAGATCACTTCGTCTGTCTGGATGTTCAGCAGCAGGACAAGGCCGGCAAGGGGCGTAAAGCTGTCGTGCCAACTGTTGATAGCGCCGCAACTCACGGCTGTCGTGGCGGTGGCAAAAATCGAGGACGCCGGAATGCCAAATCGAACTTCTTTACCTTCCATGTTCCCGCCCGGCTGAGTCGCGGTCGGCGTGTTCTGCACACCCAGCCCGGTGAGAATCGGATTCCCGGCTTGTTCTTGGGAATACACCACGAACAGTCCGGCAAAAAACATCAAGCCGCAAGCAGCAAAGATCGCCCAACCTTGCCGTGTGTCGCGAACCATGCGGCCAAAGGTGTAGGTGAGGGCGGCGGGAATTGCCAGGATGCAGAGCATCTGCAAGAAATTTGTGAAAGGCGTGGGATTCTCAAATGGATGAGAGGAATTGGCATTAAAAAACCCACCCCCATTGCTACCCAGCAACTTAATGGCTTCTTGTGAGGCGATGGGTCCCTGCGCGAGGGTTTGGGTGGCGCCCTCCACCGTTTTGATCTGGTCGTATGGCTTGAAGTTCTGGATGACGCCTTGCGAGCAATACGCGAGCGCGGCGATGAGCGACAAGGGAAGCAGCAGGTATAGAATGCCGCGCGTGAGATCAACCCAGAAATTGCCCACGTTTTTCGTTTCGTGCCGGGCGAAGCCGCGGACCATGACGAGAGCCGCGCAAATGCCCACGACAGGCGAGGCGAAGTTCTGCACCGCGAGCGCTGCCATCTGCACGAAATAGCTCATCGTCGATTCGCCGCTGTAAGCCTGCCAGTTCGTGTTGGTCAGAAAACTGTTTGCTGTATTGAACGCCAGGTCGGGCGTCATCGGCGTCGCCCAAGACGGGGCATGGGACGTCCCGAAGTGCATCGGGTTGAAAGGTAAAATACCCTGAAGGCGCTGAATGACGTATACGAATAGGAAACTGACCACGCTGAAAGCGAGTAGCGAGGCCGTATACTGCGTCCATCGTTGTTCTTCTTCTTCGTGGATGCCGCACGACCGGTAGACGAGACGTTCGATCGGCCGGATCACTGGATGCAGGACCGTCGGCTCGCCCTCAAAGACTTTCGCCATAAAAACACCCAAAGGCTTGGTGATGGCCAAAATCATCAGAAAATAAATGGCGATATTAAACAGTCCCATCGATGTCATGATGCCTCCTCAAAACTTCTCCGGCCGCAGGAGTGCGTAAACCAGATACCCGAATAAAAGAAATGCAGCGACACCGGCAATGATGTAGTCCATAACAACTCCTGTAGCGCCGACCTCCAGGGCGGCACGTTACATCTTAAAAATGCCGACCTGATGGTCGGCCCTACAACTTGTCACACGCCTTGGTAAAGGCCCAGCAGCCAACAAAAAACAGCGCTCCAATCAAAATGTAAATCACATCAAGCATGGCATTCACCTCTGCGCTGCAAAGCTGCAAATATGACGCGATATCCGTGTTGTTCGAGCATTTTCGCAATGCGCGCGGCCTTGGAAGGCCACCAGGTCTTTTTGCCGCCGACCACCACCAACGCTCCCGGACGAAGAACCTTCAGCACGGTTTGTCGCTTGTCCCGGCAAAGATATAATTGGATGCCGGTTTCCAAATCCCCTTGTGCTCCCTGACAGGCCAAATCCTGGAGGCGCCGCAATGTGAAAGATAGAGAAACAGGCGGACGGCTGATGGGAAACGCCAGGGGAACAACTTGCGCTGCGATTAAATTAATTCGTGCTTCAAGGTTTTGCGCCAGCTTTCCGGCGGCTTCCAGGGCGGCCAGTGTGCCTCGCTCATCAGTAAAGATTACGTAAACCTCAAGCTTTGGATTTCCATCCCCTCCCGCCGCATCCGGAGGCGGGGCGAAACTTGATGCAAGTCGCGATGCATCGATCGTTTGGATGATCATCAGCGTGACCCACATTCAGACTACTCGGGGCCGCACAAAGATGTCATAAGTAAAAGCTAAGGATATTATTAGGATTTTTCAGGGAAGGAGAATCGGTATCCAACCCACGGCTCGGTGAGCAGGAACTTGGGCTTGGCGGGATCGGCTTCAATTTTCTTGCGGAGTTGGTTGACGAACACGCGCAGGTACTCCGTCTCTTCGCCGTAATCAGGTCCCCAAACGTATTGCAACAGCTCGCGATGCGGCACGGCCTTGTTCGCATGAGTAACCAGGTAATGCAGCAGGTCAAATTCCTTGGGTGTCATGCGCACGTTACGCCCGCGACTCGTCACGGTGCGGGCGGCAAAATCAATGGTTAATCCCTGGGCCGCAAACGAGATTGGCGTTTCGTCAACGTCCTGGGTGATGCGGCGCAGGTTGGCGCGGATGCGCGCCAGCAATTCCTGGGTGCCGAAAGGTTTCACCACGTAATCGTCCGCGCCAGAATCGAGCGCGCGAACTTTATCTTTTTCGCTGTTCCGCACCGACAGCATAATGATGGGCACGTCCGACGTTTCTCGAATTTCCCGGCAAACTTCAAAACCGCTCATGCCGGGCAGGTTGATATCCACAATGGCAAGATCCGGACGCTCCTCACCCAATTTTTCCATGGCTTCCTCGCCGCTACGCGCGTCTTGCACCATGTAGCCACCCGCCACCAGGGCCGTCCGGAGGACGCGGCGAATTTGCGGTTCGTCGTCCACCACAAGGATTCTGGCCGAAGTCATCGAAGTGGTCATGAGCGCTCCTCGTGGGACGGATGGGATACAAGCGGCAAACTGAAATTGAACACGGAGCCGCTTCCCACCTGGCTCGTGACTCCGATTTTCCCTCCGTGCGCTTCCACAATCGCCTTGCAAATCGCGAGACCCATCCCGGTGCCTTGAATCCGATAGCGCAAATCTTTTCCACGATAAAACTTATCAAAAATAAGGGTTTGCTCAAGCCCGTCGATGCCCTCTCCGTGGTCCGCCACGCTGGTCACGAGGTACCCATTCGTTTCTTCGCTGCTGAGTGCAATGGGCGACCCGGACGGCGAATACTTGGCCGCATTTTCCAGCAAGTGCGCGAGGACTTCTTTGATTCTTTCAAAATCCATGGGGACGTCGGGCAACTTTTCCGCCAGCCGTACGTCCACGGGGTGATGGGCCAGGCAAGGCTTGGTCACTCCGAGCGCCGCCTCGATTACCAGTCCGATGGGCGTGGGTTCGCGTTTTAGTTCCACGTCGCCCGAGTCGAGGCGTGCCATCTCCAATGCTTCTTCAATCAAGCGATTCAATCGATTGCTTTCCTCATTAATCACAGTTAAGAGCTCGTGCCGGTGGTCTTTGGTGAGCTCTGGTTGGGATAACAAGCTGGTGACTGCGCCTTTGATGCCGGTCAGCGGTGTGCGCAACTCGTGGGTGACGGAGTCGAGCAGCGCCGTCCTCAACTTTTCTTCCTCCCGCGATGCCTCGGCCTTACCCAGCGCTTCAAGCGCGTTAAAGCGTTCCACCGCGACGGCCACCAGCGTGCCCACCGCTTCTAGCGTCTGTCGGGAGAGCCGCCCACCGGAGATGCCCAGGCTTCCCACTGTTCTCACGCCCATCCGCACTGGCATAAAGCTTAAATGTTTCCCCGCTTCCACCACAGGCTCTCCCCGCGCCGCCACGCCCTTCAGGCGGTCGGCAGCCAGATTGCGTAAATCAGCGCCATAGCGGTAAATCTCATTCTTGCTGGCCAGGAACAAAGCGGCGTCTTGCAGTTCAAACGATTCCACAATCCGCCTGGGAACGGCATTCAAGAGCTCACTGATGCTTCCCACCACCAGCAATTGCTGGGTGAAGGCGTAGAGCCGCTCCACTTCGCGCCGCCGCCTGTTGGCATCTCGAGTTTCTTCGCGCGCGTGATCTGAGAGGCGGCTGGCCGTGATCGAAGTAACCAGGAAGGCCGCCAGGGCCACCCAGTTCTGCGGGTCGGAGATGGTGAACTTGCCAATGGGGGGCAGAAAGAAATAATTGAACGCCACGGTGGCCAGCATCGAAGTGTAGATGGAAACGGACAGTCCCCAGACGGACGAGACATAAAGGATGGCAAGCAGAAATGAAAGTGCCACCGTGGTATTGTTGACCTGAAGAAGCTTTGAATAGAACGCCGTGATCATGGCAACGAGTCCGCTGGCCGCGAGGAATCCCAACAATTGTTCACGGGAGGGCTTTTTCATCGGTGCTATTATAGTTTAGCGGAAAGCCGGATGGATGGCTGAAAGAGGTATTTCTTTTGGAGATTCGAAAAAGTCCCGAAGAATGGCTGGAGAAAGCGTCTCCTGCGGAAAAAGAGGAGGGAACGCTCAAGCTATTTCTGGGTTATGCACCGGGCGTGGGCAAGACCTACACCATGCTCAGCGAAGCCATCCGCCGCCACACACGCGGCGAAGACGTGGTCATCGGGATTGTGGAAACTCACACTCGCCAACCCATCAAGGAACTCGCAGAACAGTTGGAGGCGGTCCCCAAGCGCAAGCTCGAATACAAGGGAATCCAGTTTGAGGAAATGGACGTTGACGCAGTGATTGCCCGCAATCCCCAGGTGGCCGTGGTGGACGAGCTGGCCCACACCAACATCGAGGGCAGCCGCCATCGCAAGCGTTACGAAGACGTGATGGACATTCTCGCCGCCAAAATCGATGTGCTTTCCACGCTGAACATCCAGCACCTGGACAGCCTTGCCCCCCAGGTGCAATCCATCACCGGCGTTCCGGTGCGCGAGACGGTGCCGGACTGGCTTCTGAAAAAGGCGAGCGAAGTGGTGATGATTGACCTCACTCCTGAGGCGTTGCGCAACCGCATGCGGCGCGGCGACATTTATCCGGTGGAGAGGGCGGAGCGCGCGCTCAGTAATTTCTTTCGCGGAGGCAATCTGATTGCCCTGCGCGAGCTGGCCCTGCGCCGGGTGGCGGAGTCCGTGGACGTCAGCCTGGAGTCATATCTTGAAACCAAAAATATTACTCGCAACTGGGGCGTCCGCGAGCGGATCGCGGTGGGCGTCAGCGCTGATCCGAACTCCCAGTACGTTATCGCACGCGCGGCCCGCATGGCGCGCGCGATAGACGCGGAGCTTTACGCGGTCTATGTTGACACAGGCGAAGAACACAATGACCAGCAGAAATTGCGGAGCCTTGAGGCAAACATCCGGTTTGCCGAAGGCCTTGAAGCCAAAGTTGAGCGCCTGAAGGGAACCCGCGTCGCCGATGCCATGATCGAATTCGTGAAAGAAAAACGAATTACCCAGGTAGTCTTTGGACACTCGGCGGGAGCTGGCTGGCGCAAATATCTTTATTTCTCCGCCGTTCATCACTTTCTTCGCGATGCGCCCTGTGTTGATATTCATATCGTCACTCAGGAAAGCGATCGGGAGCCTTGAGCTATCGCCCGGTTGGTATTTTTTGTAGCGGCGGCGAACGAGAGCAAAAGTTTTTTCGAGACGGAGGAACCTTGGCGCCAATCAATCCGGCAGCAGTTCCAACTCCAGCGTTGCAGCTCCAGACGTCAAAGACAGGTCAGGAGATTGTGGTGAAATGCGGCGGGCACTTGACCTTTGATGTAAGCGCGAATTTCAAAAGCGAAGTGAAGGCGCTGATCCCCGAGACGCAGCGAATCATTCTTGACCTGACCGATCTCGCCTACATGGATAGTTCGGGCCTCGGCGCCATTATCAGCGTCTATGTGACCGCCAAAAAATCCGGTTGCGAGTTGCGGTTGATCAACTTCAACAAGCGGGTGCGGGAATTGTTTGGGATTACCCACGTGCTGTCCATGTTTGAAGACTTTGGCCAATTTAATATCAGGATGCCCTAGCACGCTGATGAAAAAACCTGTCAAAATGTCATTCTGAGGAGGTCGCCGAGGCGACTGACGAAGAATCCCGGCAGTGCTTGATTCCAAAAATGCAGGGATTCTTCTCCCGCGGCTGTCCTTCGACTTCGCTCAGGACCCTGAGCCTGCCGAAGGGCGGGATCAGAATGACAGCGTATTTGGCTTTTTCATCAGTCTGCATGGGAAGATTCATCCGCGTCCAAAGAAAGGATTTACCGAAGTCGCGCGCCCGGGCGATTCAATTTTCGATGGCTTGGCATCTTCCGGGCACAAGGTTGGCATCTAAGAGTTCCAGGGGTGCTTGAGCCCTCGACGTCGAGCGGAAGTAACCTTGAGGTGACCCGTGACTAAACAATTCTTTCAAACCGCAGCTATTTTGCTTTTAAGCGCGGCCACTCTGATGGGCGCGAAGGCGGAGCGTTGGATCCACGTGCGAGTGGAAAACGTGAAAGGCGTGAGCGGGGGCATGAGCGTCAACCTGCCCATTGAGATGGCGTCGGCAGCTCTTTCTTCCATCCCCAACGATCATCATGAAGGTAAATTTCATTTACAGGCCTCGGTGAATGGCACGGATCTGCGCGCCTTGCTGGACGCGGTTCGGCGTTCGCCCGACAACGTTTTTGTTACGATGGAGCGGCGCGATAAGGAAGTGAGCGTGGCGAAGTCCGGCCGAAGTTTGCTGATTAAAATCGCCGACAGACCCGAAGTCCCGTATCACCTCGACAAAACGATCGCCATCAGGGTTCCGGTCTCTGTGGTTCGGGCCATGATGGGCGGCAATTCCGGCGAACTCGATGTGGCCGCCGGCATTCGCGCCCTGGCTCGCGAGGGCGAGGTGGACGTGACCATGAATAATGAGAATCAAATGGTGCGAGTGTGGACGGACACTCGCTCGACCTCCGAATAGCGGCCCCCCAGTTGGCAGCGCGGGGGGCCCCGCGTGCGGACCGGCATTGAAAGCGCGTCATGATGCGCCTGCTACCCGCCGTGGTTTCGCGTCGCCACTTATTCACCCACGTGGGCGATTTTACTTTCCATTCAGGTCCTTCGACCTTTTCGATTTCCTTTCCTGTAGCAAAACAATGGAACTCAGCAGCAAAGAGAGGACAAAAAGTCCGGCGAGCCCGTACAGCCCCCAAATCAAAAAGAGATGTATTGTGCTACTCGGAATGAACCCGAAGAGCCAGAGCAGCCCGAGGGTGAGCAGGACGCTGGATGGCAACCCTATTGCCGTTCATTGCGGGGTGTCAGTGTATATCTTGAAGGCGCTGCAAAGGAATATGACAATCACCATCACGGGCAAAAAAATTAAAACCGCCTTGCCCCAGGGGAAGCCTTCGGCAAGCGGCGGGACACCCGACATGAATGACAGATGATACGCGCCGGCTGAGACCCAATGCCAACTTCCCCAGTGTAAGGTTGGGTTCGCCATTTTACCTCCCTGTCCATAACCTGACTTGCTTCCCGTTCCTCGGCCAAATCATAATATAAATCCGCGGGTGAGGCCGCCACCGCAGAACCTGGGGCCCCGTCCCGCGCTACAACGATCCCCCAAAAATCTGGCGCGCCATATCCCATGGGTGTACAATCCTGCTTACTTGCGACTTAAGAACTCGCAAGCTCTTCTCATCTTTTGGTGATGGAGGCGCATATATGAAACTTAATTTTCGTGTCCACAACATTTTAGTAATGTCTCTGGCTTTGGCCTGGGCTGGAGCGATGTCGGCGACGATGGTGCGCGCGGTAACGCTTCCGCCAGGCACTCCGGTGCAGGTCCGCTTGAACAACAGACTTGACTCGAGCGTGGCCAGGCCCGGCCAAACATTTTCCGGCGTCGTCACTGAGCCCGTGGTGGTGAATGGGCGCACCGCCATCAGCCCCGGCACTCAGGTGAGCGGACGAGTAATCCAGGCGATTAGCTCAGGCCGTCTCAAGAAGCCTGCTTCCATCACCCTGGAATTGACGCGGGCGGGGGGCGGGTATATTTCCGCGGCCACGGTGCGCGTTGACGGCAAGTCCCATCTGCTGCATAACGCCGAATACATCGGCGGAGGCACGGCAGCGGGAGCCATCATTGGCGCCATCGCCGGAGGGTCGAAGGGCGCGGCCATTGGCGCCGCCACCGGAGCGGGTGCGGGCACCGTGGGGGCGTTCTTAACCGGCAAGAAAGAGATCGTCATCCCTGCTGAAACAATTTTGCCATTTGTGGTGGGAGGCGGCAACGCAAGCCCTGCCATGGCGAATCAGCGCCAGACAAATTATCAACCTCCGCCCAATCAGAATTACCCCGCGCAGCAACCGCCCGATCAACCTTACTATCCGCCGTCACGCGGGGGCTACCCGGGCGAGTCGGGCGGCCAGCCATATTTTTCCGAGGGCGACCAGCGCCTGGTGCGGCGCTATTACTCGGGCAACTATTCGAACCTGCCGCCCGGCCTTGCCAAGCGCGGTGGAAATTTGCCTCCCGGCCTGGAGAGACAGGTGGAAAGGAATGGCACATTACCCCCGGGCCTTCAGCGACGCGTCGAGCCGTTCCCGCCAGAATTAAATCGCGAACTGCCCCGGCTGCCATCGGGTTATTCGCGGGTGTTTTTGGGCGATCGCGCCTTGATTATCGACCGAAACAACCGGGTGCTCGACGTCATGAACATCGGTCAGGGTGAAGATAACGAGGACAATGATCGAGGCAATGGACGGGGTCATGGCCACGGCCGTGGCCACGGGAATGATGACCACGACAGGGATTAGCGCGGACCAGCGCCGCTCAGGCTCGCGCGCGAGCGGAAGAACGAAAATCCTGTGTGAGCTGAGGGATCAAAGATGGGAATCAATCCGCCTGCGCCATCTCTTGCGGAGGAAGATCTCGCATGCGCTGCCTTTCCGCCAGTTCCTCGTCGCTCAGTTTGGCGTCATAGATGGATCGCGGTTCAATGGTGCGTGCAACGAGAGTGGCGACGCCGACGGCCAGGAGCAGCGGCAAGATGAAAGTGCGGTCGAGGCCGGTTAATTCCATCATCAGGACGATGGTGGAGAGCGGGCCTTGGGTGGTCGCGGCCAGAACGGCTCCCGCCCCGAGCAGCGCGGCCAGGCCCAGGGGAGTGCCCGGCCAGATGAAACTCCAGGCATAGCCCAGAGCGCCCCCCAGCATCGCGCCCGTGGTCAGCGAAGGCGTAAACAATCCGCCTGGGGCGCCGCTGCGCATGGAGAGCGCAATCGCTGCAGGCTTCAGCAGAAACAACGCCACGAGCAATGTGGGGGCGACCGCGCCTATCAACGCCAATTGTGAAATGTCCTTTCCATTGCCCAGCAATTCGGGGAAACGAATGGAAGCCGCACCCAGCAGCGCCATGACCATCATGGGAGTCGTCAATCGCCCCCAGCCCTCCGGCCGGTTGCGGTCGGCCCACGTGATCATCCGCACATAACCCACCGAAACTATGCCCGCGATCAGGCCCGCCATGATTGCCCAGGTCATGACCGAGGCGGAGTTGGAATAAGCGGGAATCACGTAAGTCGGCGCGTTGGGCAGCACCAGCCAGGAGATGGCGGTGGCAATGGTGGAAGCAAAGAAGGCGGGCAGCACGTAGCGCAGGGCCAGCTTTCCGCGCATCACCTCCAGGGCAAAAAGGGTGCCGCCCAGCGGCACGCCGTAGGCCGCTCCCAAGCCGGCTCCGGCGGCACACGCGACGAGCAGACGGCGCTGCTCGTTCGACAGGCGCCCGCGGTCCGCGAACATGTTGGCAAATACGGCGCCCACTTGCTTCGGCGCGCCCTCGCGGCCGAGCGACACTCCCATGCCCACAATCACCACGGAAAGCACGGCGCTGACCAGGGTGCGCAAACGCGGCATCCTTCCGGCATGGAACCAAATCGCCGCCGTGGTGTCTATGCCGTTGCCGCTGGAAAGCCGCCGAAGGATAAGCTGCCCCGCACCTGTAATCGCTCCCGCGCCGAGCAGCACCTCGATGCGCCGCCAGGCGGAAGCGTTCCGGGCTGCTTCCAGAATGTCTGTGCCGGAACCGCTCCAGGCAAGGTGTTGCACCAGCTCCAGAAACTTGGTTAGCAAAGCCGCGCCCAAACCCGTCGCGACGGCGGTCAGCAGCACCGCCAGCCAGAACGGCGCGGCGCCCGGCCGTGCGAGCGTCGCGGGTATCAGTTCGCTCTCAGGAATTGAAGGCGGGTGACCTTTTTCCAAAACTTGCTCTCTCCCTGCCGCCGGCATCGCGGACAAAACCAAGGGAGCCATTGTACAGCAAGATTTAAACCTTGCAGGGAACAGGGCAGAGGAAAGAAGAAGGAGTGAAAGCCAACCGAGTTTCGTCTCTCCGAAACTCTGCGGCCTATCGGTGGCATCGGAGTCAAGAGCCGCAGAATTTGATAATGCCAAACTCCGCGCTTGTATCTACCTGCTCATCAAGAAACGCCTATTCTGATTCTTGCACCGGTTGGACCTGCGTCTTAGTCCTGGCGGGGAACAGAACTCCCAGAGTGCGGCTGGGCGGCCGAAGCGCCCATGAAATGATGGTGAAAGCAATGATGATAACGGGCACGATGAGTTTGCCCGCGTTGTCGCCCTTCGCCGCATGTGATGCGGCCGCTCCGGTCATTTCGAAGAAGGCGCCGGCATACGCCCATTCCTTGAGTCGCGGCAAACGCGGCGCCAGCACAGCAATGCCGGCAGGCAGCTTCCACAACCCGAGAAGGGTGAGAAGGTAAACGGGATATCCAAGGTGGGTTACGACGTCTACCACATGCGACTGATGGGTCAAATCCCACTCCCCGCCAACCACTAACTCGAGCGC